>CAZKOM010000001.1:0-59177 GCA_964554385.1 uncultured Flavobacteriaceae bacterium
CGGTTGAACAGGATAGGAAATTGTTGGATCTTGAAAGAAAATTATTGGATCTTGAGAAACAAAAATCAGCCTGCGATGCTCGTGTTGCGGATTTGCAAAATCAGTTAAATACCGCCAATAATCAAGCTGCTATCAATAAGAAATGTTGTGATGATAAAACCAATGAGGTAAATGCAGAGAAATCTAAAAATGCAGCTTTGTTAGCAGAAATTCAAACATTAAAAAATCAAGTAGCTGCATTAACTACTCAGAAGACAGCATTAGAAAATCAAATAAAAACACAAAAGCCTTGCGAAGATTGTACACCGTTTAAAACGAGAATCAAAGCGCTTGAAAATGAATTAGCAACAGCAAAGGGTACGATTTCTATGTTGGAAGAACGATTGAAAAATCAAATTGCAGGGGAGGACTGCACACCCTACAAAACCAAGGTGGCCCAATTAGAAAAAGATCTGGCAACGGCCAACGCAAAAATTACTGCAATGGCAGCAGAGAAAAAGGCTTGTGAAGATAAATTAACATCAGCAAACAATACAATCACTTCGCTTAAATCTACCATCACTGCCTTGCAGAATGAAAAGAAAGCCTGTGAAGATAAGTTGGCCGCTATTTCTGGAAAGTCAACTGGTGAAGATTGCACTCCTTATAAAAATAGAATAACCGAATTAGAAAAACAACTTGCCACTACAAAGTCGCAGTTGGATGCGGAAATAGCTAAAACCAAGGCCCTTGAACAAAAGTTGTTGGGTTGTATTGATAAGGCAGCTTATGATAAAGCATTGGCCGATTTAGAGGCGTGTAAGAAAAATGCTGCCGATCTGGAATCGCGTTTGAAGGCTTCCGAATCTGCAAAGAACGCAGCACAGACGGAATTGACTTCGGCAAAATCAAAAATTGCGGAGTTAGAGGAAAAATTGAAGAACTGCGGATCAACGGTCAATTGTGACGAACTAAAAGCCCAGTTGGAACAACTGAAAATGGACTTAGAAAGTAAGCAAAATGCCTACAATGCCCTAAAGGCCGAATACGATGATTGTTTGCAAACTTCAAAATCATTGCGTTCTCAGTTGAAAGAATGTCAAGATAAATTAAGTGCATCTTCAGGGTCTTCCTCTACCGAACTACAAGCAGCAAAAGATGAAATTGCGAAACTGAAGAATACTATCAGTCAATTAAACGGCGAAATTGCCGCACAGAAGAAGACTATTGATGAATTAAATGCTTTGTTAACAGAAAAAGAAAGTCAAAATGCTCAATTAACTCAACAGGTGATAGAAAAGAATCAACAGTTATCCAATTTACAAAATCGTTTGAAGCAAATGGAAGCTCAATTAAATGATTGTAATGCTAAGTTGAAGAAATGTATAGAAGCGGCAGCGCCTCCAGCACCTGCTGAAGGAACAGGAGGATAATAAAAGAACCCGAGGGTAATTAGCCTCAACTACAACATTTATAGTGCACATTAGGTTACACCATACGTTGCATTATTTGTTTTCTACTAGATTAAAATTAACAAGGCTAATTCATGTGAATTAGCCTTGTTTGTTAAAATCTTGCATGTAATCGTAAATTGAGTCTTCTACCGGTTAAATAGTCGGGAACTCCGTATCGGTTATTATCTAAATCTTTAATCCAACTGTAACTGATAACATTATTTATATCAAGGACATTGAAAATATCTAAGCTAATCCAAGCTTCACTCAATCGAGCTGATTTTACCCACGAATTTTTATCGGCCGAAAAGGTTTTCGATAATCCAAGATCTATTCTTCGGTAAGGGGTAATTACATTGGGTTTGGTTTGATATCGGAATATACCATCAAAATAATAGGGGATGGAGGTACCAATGACTAAACTTAGATTTACTCGAACACTTGGATTATTTTTCAATTGATCTTGAAATACCGCAGAAAAATTAACTCTACGGTCTGTAGGTCTGCGCAACCAGTTGGATTGAACTTCTTTACCTGCTAAATCCGTGTACGATATTTTCTCTTTGGTTTGCATTATTCCCAACGTAAACCAACTTT
The DNA here is from genome assembly GCA_964554385.1 of uncultured Flavobacteriaceae bacterium. Lineage (GTDB taxonomy): Bacteria > Bacteroidota > Bacteroidia > NS11-12g > UBA955 > JAGKXC01. Next base: position 2,031 of record CAZKOM010000001.1, read on the forward strand.
CTAACCCTTTGGTAAATTCTCCGTACAATCGCTGGTCCAGCCCCCATGCATATCCTTCTGATGAATTCACTGCGTAATAGCGTACGCGAATATTATCGTATAAATAAGGAACTAAATCGGTTAAATATTTACCGTATGCCTCGCTAGTGTATTTGAATCGCTGACCGCGAATCAATAAATTTCGTTCCATTCCCAGCAGAACATGCCAAGACTTTTGAGCTAATAATTGTTGATTTAATATTCCCGTAAAATTTCGTAATTCTCGGTAAAATCCTGGTTGATGATACGCTCCGATAGCCAATTTATAGGTAATTGAAGGTTTTCGTAAAGAATCATGAGTTACCCTAGCATTATACTGCTTATTGGGCTCCATGGTGAAACTAATACGTGGCATCCAAAGCCATTGTTCATTTACAGACCAATATTGATTTCTTACGCCCGCATGAAGCATTAACTGTTTTTTGCGATTAAGCAAATGACTAAATGTAATAAAGGATTTAGTCCGATAGGATTGTAATTGATTTTTTGCAAATACATTATCATCCAAAATGATACTGTCTGTTAAATAACCAAGCAATGGAACATTGTAATCTGCACTATCGTTGTAATACCATTCTTCCATTCTGTCCAATAAACTTTCTGCATGAACCCGTATTCCAAACTTTACTTGTTCCAAAATGGGGGCATTTTCTTTTTTTCCTAAAACCACGTGATCCCATTTTCCAATGAATGCTGCCTGACTTACTGAGGAAGTCAATCGATTTCGTCCATGATCTAAATAGTATCCATAACCTAAGGTACGCAACGGCTTTCCAAAATCTTTACTACCCAAATCACGATCTAATTCACTCAAGAAATAGGCTCCCTGAACATCGAAAAATTCTTGTTCTTGAATACCCGTATGAGCTAAAATTAATTTATATTCTTTCTTTCTGCTTGGTTTGAATACTAAGGTTCCACTTCCCATACCGTAACGGTATATTAATGATTCCTGGCCAGCCATACCTACGTTTAATTGTAAGGCCGATTGAATCGTGCCAAATGTAGTCGTTCTGCTTACTGGGTTTAAGGTATAATTGTTGGTAGCTAAATTACCTAATAGTTGTAACTGCCATTTTTTACTCAATGTTATATTGTAAAAAGCTTGCGCATCCCAAAAGTTCATGGAATAATCCCCAGCAGTATTAAGCGATTGGGTTAATAAACTGTTGCTGTACTGTCGAATTCCTATTCCTCCGTTCCTTTTCTTACCACCATCTAAAAAAGCATAACTATTGGTCATTGTACCTAAATTGGCAATTACACTAACGGAATCCGGTTTCTCGTATTGAACATCTAAAACAGAACTCATTTTATCGCCATATTCCGCTCCAAATCCCCCGGCACTAAAATTAACGCTTCCAACCAAATCGGGATTGATGAAACTTAATCCCTCTTGCTGTCCGCTACTAATAAGTTGCGGTCTAAGAATTTCTATATCGTTCACATAAATTAAGTTTTCGTCATAATTACCACCGCGTACACTGTAATTGCTCGACATTTCGTTGCCAGCGCTCACCCCAATTTGCATTTTAATGAGTGATTCAATCCCAGCCATAGGAGTGGGGTTCAGTTGCAGGCGTTGTGTTCGAATATCTTCCATAAACCCGTTGCTGCGTTTTGAGGTAATTACAATACCATCCATTCGCTGATAAGGTTGATCGGAGTTCCCCGAATTGTTATCGGCATTGTAGGAAAGAGTATCTGGATTGAGATGAGTTCTCCAACGGTGTATTAATACGCGTTTACTGTTATAAAATCCAATTACCCAGGTGCCTTCTTCAATATCTTGATTGCTTCGAAAAATACCATTTTTATCTGATATCCCTAGTAACTGCTCATTGTCTAAACGGATTTCTACCCCCGCTGCCGGTAATCCCGATGTAACTATAACAATTCCTTGCCTCGTATTTTGTGCAAAGGAAATTAGCGGAATACCCGATAAAATAAATAGTACGACGAATATTCTTTTGCGGGCAAAAGTCACAGGTAAGAAACGATTTTTATGTTTTTTTATTGTTTACTTACGCCGTAATAGCCTTTAATTCAGCAATCGTTTGAGTGGGATTGGCGGCACCAAACACAGTATTGCCTGCAACAAGTACATCTGCACCGGCTTCTGTAAGTGCTTTGGCATTTTGCAAGGTAACACCGCCATCAATTTCTATCAAAGTACTGCTTCCACAGTCTATAATCATTGATTTTAATTCGCGCACTTTGGCATACGTATTTTCAATAAACGATTGTCCCCCAAAACCAGGATTAACACTCATCAAGCAGACCAAATCGCATAAAGGCAAAATATCTTTTAGCAAGGATACCGGTGTATGCGGATTTAATGCAACACCTGCTTGCATTCCATGATTTTTAATATTGTTTAACGAACGATGTAAGTGGGTACAGGCTTCATAATGTACTGTTAATATTCTTGCACCGGCTTCGGCAAAAGCAGCCGTGTAACGATCCGGATCAACTATCATTAAATGCACGTCTAACGTTTTCTTTGCCATCGCCTTCAATGGTTTCATTACTGGGAAGCCAAAAGAAATATTAGGTACAAAAACTCCGTCCATAACATCCACATGAAACCAATCGGCTTGTGAATCGTTAATCATTTGAATTTCTTCGTATAACTTGCCGAAATCGGCTGATAAAATGGAAGGGGCAATACGTGCGGACATGCCACAAAGTTAATAGTTAAAACTAAACTATTACGACTAAACTTCCCGCAACTTGTTATATAATTTTATGGTTTCAACGGCCTCTTTCACATCGTGGGTTCTCAGTAAATTAGCTCCGTTTTGTAAGGCTACCAAATGAAGTACACTGCTGCCATTTAAAGCACCTTCAGGAGTGGTTTCCAGTAATTTATAAATCATGCTTTTTCGCGATAACCCAACTAAAATCGGAACATCAAGGCCATGCAATCGTTTCATTCGATTCAGCAATTGATAGTTTTGGTCCAACGTCTTCCCAAACCCAAACCCAGGATCGAGAATTATTTGTTTTATACCGAATTTACGAATGTGTCGAGTTTTCTGCAAGAAATAAGTAAACAATGCTTCTTGAATAGGCTCATTGTAAACCGGATTTTCTTGCATTGTTTGAGGTGTGCCTTGCTTGTGCATGGCAATGTAAATCCACCCTCCGCGTGATACCTCATTCAACATATCCTTGTCATCTTCACCCGCTGAAATATCATTTACAATGTCAAAACGTAATTTGGAACAACCTGAAATTACCGATGCTCGGTAGGTATCAATAGAAATCCAGGTTGCAGGAAAAGCCGTTCGAATTGCTTCAACAGCGGGGTAAACTCTATCTAGTTCTTCTTGTGCGGAAACAGGGATGGAGCCTGGCCGAGTACTTTGACCTCCAATATCCAATAAAGCAGCGCCATCATTTAACATTTGCCCAGCTTTATCCACCAAGGCTTGAATGCTATCAATTCTGCTACCGGAGAAAAAAGAATCCGGCGTAACATTCAAAATCCCCATCACCTGTGGTGAATGAAGGCTGAGAATTTTATCGCTGGATTCTAGAGAGTAATGCAAATTGATTATTTAATGGATTCGTCAGGATTTCCAACCATTTTTTCGGGTCTAACCCATTCGTTGAATTGCTCATCGGTTAATAAACCTAACGCAATTGCAGCTTCCTTCAACGTTGCATTCTCTTGATGTGCCTTTTTAGCAATTTTTGCCGCATTTTCATAGCCAATATGGGTATTTAAAGCAGTTACCAACATTAAGCTTTGATCCACCAATTTTTGGATATTTTCTCTATTGGGTTCAATGCCGATAGCACAGTTTTCGTTGAAACTCAAACACGCTTGGCCTAATAGGCGAGCGCTTTGAAGCATATTTGATGCTATTACTGGTTTGTAAACATTTAATTCAAAATGACCCTGTGAAGCAGCAAACGATATGGCCACATCATTGCCTAAAATTTGAGCGCAAACCATAGTTAACGCTTCGGGTTGGGTAGGGTTAACTTTACCTGGCATGATAGAACTTCCAGGTTCATTTTCAGGAATGAAAATTTCTCCAATTCCCGAACGCGGACCAGAACTTAGCATTCTGATATCGTTGGCAATTTTGAAACAACTCATCGCTGCACGTTTGATTGCACCATGCAATTCAACCATCGCATCGTGTGCCGCCAATGCTTCAAATTTATTTGGAGCAGTAACAAAGGGCAATTCACTTTCCTTAGCAATGTATTTAGCAACTAACTCAGAATATCCTTTGGGAGTATTTAAGCCCGTTCCAACTGCCGTGCCTCCTAAAGCTAGTTCTGCGGCCATCGGTAATGCACGATTTATTGCTGCGATTCCATTTTCGAGTTGTTGAACATATCCGCTGAATTCCTGACCTAAAGTTAAAGGAGTGGCATCCATAAAATGGGTTCTACCTATTTTTACGATATCCTTGTATTCTCGAGCCTTGTGCTTTAATGTGGTTTTCAACGCTTGTAATCCGGGCAAAGTATAATCTATTACCTGCTTGAAAACAGCAATGCTCATAGCGGTAGGGAAGGTGTCGTTTGAACTCTGACTCTTATTTACATCATCATTTGGATGTAAAACCTTATCCTCATCCGTTAATAATCCACCATTTAATACATGCGCACGATTAGCAACAACCTCGTTAACATTCATGTTGCTTTGAGTGCCACTACCTGTTTGCCAAATAACCAAAGGAAATTCTTTGTCTAATTTACCTGCAATGATCTCATCACATACCCTACAAATTAGGTCACATTTTTCAGCCGATAATACTCCCAAATCACGGTTGGCTAGGGCAGCACTCTTTTTAAGAATTCCAAAAGCTCGGATAATCTCAACGGGCATTGAACCTTCGGGTCCAATTCGGAAATTATTTCTGCTTCTTTCGGTTTGCGCACCCCAGTAGGCATCAATGGGTACATTTACATCACCCATGGTATCGTGTTCAACGCGGAATTTTGTCATAAGTGTTGCAAAGATAATCCAGCCCGTTCTATTGAATAAATGACAAAGATTATTATTGCATAAAGCGTTAATGATTCTAATTCGTTTGTAACCATAAATGTTAAACCAATTAATGATGTTGTTGATTCCCCTGGTTATTACCTGCCGGCATTACCAAGATTTTTGTAGTGTAAACTTTTTCGCTGTTACCAAATTTACACCGCAATACATAAATTCCCGCCGTTAAACCATCTACGCTGATGTAGGTGCTTTTTTGGCCGATTTTTTCGAATAATTTTACAACTCTACCATCCAATGTAGTTATCTCTGCCGCATCAATTTCCAGATTACTTTGAATCGATAAATCGCTAATTGCAGGATTAGGATATGCCTGAATTTGGATGTCTTGATCACCAAACAATTCAATTCGTGGCTGCATTTGCGAAGGGGTTTGGGGATCACAACCATCATATTGACTGTATTTGGCGATTAATTCTACCATCAAATCATTTAAATACTGTTTGTTTTCCTTAACACCCGTGGGCTTTAAATGACTACCCCCAATCCCTGAATGATCGGTGATGTATAAATAATCTCCGTATGTGGCTGTGGCCATGTATTTGAACAGGAATTCGGAATTTTTATCGATTCCACTGGCTGCAATGGGAATGATTTTTATTCCCAACCGTGCTGCTTTTTCTATGGTCTCTCTTAATCGCAATGCAGCATAATCATGGGCAGGAGCGTCCAATACTAAGAAAAGTATTCTTGTAATAGCCTGAGGACTCCATTGTAAGCCATTCACCGCTACCGCCAATGCAGAATCCACGGCTTCAGGGAAATCCCCACCACCTCCAACAGATTGCTCGTTTACATACGCAATTACATCATCCACTCGATCCGTAAATGGCGTATATTTCGTAACATAGGCATCCCCCAAATCGCGATAAAATACCGATGAAAATCGAAATTTAGCACAAGGACTTGCACCTTGGGCACGCATCATTACGTCCATCATTTCTGATTTTAAATAATGTAATTCGTCCCCCATAGAACCCGTGGCATCTACTACCAAACAAACATCAACGATCCGATTAATCTGAGTTTCAAATTGGTTGATTTGTAACTCCTCTGCAGCGTAATTAGGGGTTAATTTCCAGTTCTTTCGTTCGTAGACTTTTTCATTGTATATCACAACTAATTTCCCAGATACTAAATTTAATTTTGCTCCTTTTTCTGAAAGTTTCCCTTTGTCAGCTTCGATTGTAGAAGTTGTAACTACTGGGGATTTGGCTGTAATTGAAGTTTCTGGTTTACCAACGGCCCCTGCAACTCCCCGATAAGTACTTCCGTTACTTTCTAACGGACCTCGAAAATTCAAATACAGAACTGCAAGTCCTCGATTATCTGTTTTACAAATCCATAATCGCTTATTTTCTTGATTATACAACTCCACAGTGGCATCCACCAAAGGTTTGCCATTTTTATCGGATAACTTTATTAACTGTCGATCAAATTGCATCCCCCATCGTTGAGCAATTCCAGCAAGGGTAGGGTCTTGATGTGTTTTTTGAAATGCATCCCAGTGGTCTACATCATTCCATATTCCAGCGGTAATTTGTCCTGGCGCTATGTTACTACTTGGGCCTGAACTACCAGTCTTGATATCAGAAATACTCTTTGAAGTCTTTATTTCATCCCTCATTAACGGCACACCAGAAGAACTAGATAATTCTTTTATTCGGGTAGGTTCTGTCTTGGAAGATTCAATAGGTTCTACACTTGGAATGGTCATTTCATCGTCAGTTACTACCGAAGTTGAACTTTCCCTATCCTCTGAATATCCCCTAACTACATCAGGACGAACCCCCGAAAGACGAGTAGAAATTCCAGAAGGACTTTTTGAAAGCGCTACTTTCCTGTAATCAACCCCGTCAGATATAGTTACTTTATTGCGAAACTTTTCCCGATATGCTAACTCAGAACCAAAGTAAAACGGAGCGATATACTTTCGATTTTCATCAGACAGTACCAATCCGTTTTCAATCTTATTGCTGTAATATCCCTTTAATACAGGATGGTATGGAATCATCGCCGAACAATGGGATAAGCCAGCGTCCACTACTAATATTGCAAATCGATCCCAGCTGTCTTTTTTAGCCGTTTTTGATAACCGTAAAAATGAGTCGATGGCCCTTGCTTCATATTTTTCTCTAACTATTCGCGCTTCTCGTGCAATTTTTTGATGATGCTCGGCAACGGCTAATTCAATGCTCGATTTAGGTAGATGGAATTGACCTACCCATTCAATACTGCAAACGGTTTTTCGCTTGTCTGATACGGGAAAAGCGGGTCGAGATATTGGTTGATTGAAGGATTGCCATCGATATACAGGAATCAGCTTTCCATCTTTTTCTTTTACAGCTAACTGTACGTTTCCTTTTATATTATCGGTGAAAAACGATTCGTTGTTGTAAGCCATGGAATCTACAATTTCCCCAGTAGAATCTACAGCATAAATAAACGGCCATTTTTCTTCTTTATTAGAATGTGCGCTTCTATTCACACTTAAATTACTGGCTAAGGTAATTCCTGTAATTCCAGCGAGCGCTAACAGGAATGTCTTCCTCGATTTTGTTGCAATCTTCATGGTTTTCTGTTTAATTTTTTGCACCAATACGCGAACTAGGGAAAAGGTAAATGCTCATTGACAATTTTTTTTAAACTGCCATGTTATCTTTGCATCCAATCTATGTCGAAGAAGAAATTATTGGATGCCCTCAGCTACCATGCCGATGGAAGACCTGGGAAAATTGAAGTTATCTCTACCAAACCTACGCAAACTCAATTCGATTTAGCTTTAGCCTACTCTCCAGGAGTGGCAGAGCCATGCTTAGCCATTGCAGAAAATGTAGATGACGTATACAAATACACGGCCAAGGGAAATTTAGTTGCTGTAATTTCCAATGGCACCGCAGTATTGGGCTTAGGGGATATTGGTCCGGAAGCTTCAAAACCCGTAATGGAAGGCAAAGGGGTGTTGTTTAAAATCTTTGCTGATATTGATGTGTTTGATATTGAATTAAACTGCAAAGACGTGGATGATTTCGTCCGCACGGTTAAAGCCATGGAACCCACTTTTGGGGGAATTAATTTGGAAGATATCAAAGCTCCAGAGAGTTTTGAAATTGAAGAAAGGCTGAAGGCGGAGTTGAATATCCCGATCATGCACGATGACCAGCACGGTACGGCAATCATTTCAGGAGCCGGTTTGATTAATGCACTTCGAATCGTTGATAAAAAAATTGAGGATGTACGATTGGTGGTTAACGGTGCAGGGGCATCGGCCATCGCTTGTACTAAACTTTTTGTAAGTCTCGGTGCAAAGAAAGAAAACATCATTATGTTGGATTCCAAAGGAGTTTTGCATACATCGAGAACCGATTTGGATAAATATAAGCAACAGTTTGCTACTGACGCTAATGCCACAACATTAGAAGAAGCATTGGTAAATGCCGATGTTTTCGTAGGATTGAGCAAAGGGAATATTCTTAGTCAAGATATGATTCGTTCTATGGCCAATGATCCCATAGTATTTGCCATGGCAAATCCCGATCCTGAGATCGATTATAATACGGCCATTGCTGCAAGACCCGATATTATCATGGCTACTGGAAGAAGTGATTTTCCCAACCAGGTGAATAATGTTTTAGGTTTTCCATTTATCTTCAGAGGTGCACTGGATGTAAGATCTACCGCTATTAATGAAGAAATGAAATTGGCTGCCGTTAGGGCCATTGCCGATTTAGCCATGGAGCCTGTTCCTGAATCGGTAATGATGGCGTATAATGAGAAAAACCTCACATTTGGTAGAAATTACTTTATCCCAAAGCCCTTAGATCCGCGTTTATTAACCACAGTAGCTCCTGCAGTAGCGAAAGCTGCCATGGATAGCGGAGTAGCTCGGGCTCCAATTACAGATTGGGAAGGGTACAAAGCTTCTTTACGTAAACGATTAGGAATTGATAATGATTTCGTAAATCGATTGATGTTGAAAGCAAAGACGGCTCCTAAACGTGTAGTTTTTGCGGAGGCTGATAATGTAAGTATCTTAAGAGCTGCTCAAATGGCGGCTAATGAAGGAATTTGTAAACCTATATTATTGGGCAAGCAAGAAGTTATCGATCGTTTATTATCGGAAAATAACATTGAAATACCCAATGCAGTAGTTTTAGATCCTAGACAAGAATCTGATAAAAGGAAGATTTACGGCGAAATTCTATACAAGCAAAGAGCGCGAAAGGGGTTAACTCCGTACGAAGCAGAATATAAAATGCGCAACCGGAATTATTATGGTGCAATGATGGTAGAACAGGGAGATGCAGATGCATTTATTTCTGGGTTGAGTAGGAATTATCCTATCGCATTAAAACCTGCAATTGAGGTAATTGGATTAAATAAAAAGCACAGTAAATTGGCAGGGATGCATATCATGATGACCAAATCGGGTCCTATGTTTTTGGCCGATACCACAGTAAATATTGATTATACGGTAGATACCTATGTTCAGTTAGTACGAATGGTTCATGATAGAATAAAATCTTTACAGATGGATCCTAGAATTGCTTTGATTAGCTACAGCAATTTCGGTAGTTCTGCAGGTAAATATCCCGATATGGTACGCGAAGCTGTTTCTATTTTACATAGAGATTATCCAGAAATTTGTGTTGACGGCGAAATGCAGCCCATTTATGCCGTAGACGGCAAGGCTCGCTTCGAACAATATCCATTCAATAAATTGGGTGATAAATCGGCGAACGCATTTGTATTCAGTAATTTGAGTACTGGAAATGCATCGTATCAATTAATGCGTGCTATGGGGATGGCCGAATCCATAGGCCCTGTACTGTTAGGATTTAAAAAATCCGTGCATATCTTACATCATAGTTCTTCAGTTCGTGAAATTGTTAACATGACCGCCTTGGCAGTTTGCGAAGCTCAAGATAAGGAATGATTGTAGAAGTAATTGACTTTCAAAGTAAAGACTATTTTCAAGCACTGGCTGTTAGAGATTTAGTACTCCGACAGCCATTGAACTTACAATTTCAACCTGAACAACTGGCAACTGAAAATTTAGATATCCATATAGTTGCAAAATGTAACCATAGGGTTGTTGGAACAATGATTATGACGGTAGATAACAATAAGGCCAAAATGCGACAAGTAGCGGTGTTATTCAAATTTCAGTCTGAAGGCGTTGGTAAAAAAATGGTGGAAGTATTTGAACAATTATCTAAAAGTAAAGGGTTGAATTCCATTGTATTGCATGCAAGAGAGACGGCAGTTAGTTTTTATAAAAAGCTTGGATATACTACTGAGGGTGATCAATTTGAAGAAGTTGGTATACCGCATTTGAAGATGAGTAAATTATTATAATTATGCCATTTCATGGTTGCTATGCGTTTGCCACAATAGCAGTTCATATACAGATTAAACAATTATAATCGTTTATAAACGCTTTTTCATCTGTTTGTAAATCCGAAAAACCATAAGATTGGATATCTTTGTGTTTTGTAATTTAATGGAAGCTTTAATCACTGCTGCACAATTCGTCTTAGCCCTGTCAATCTTAATCACTTTGCATGAATGTGGCCACTTCTGGGCTGCTAGAGCCTTTGGTATTCGAATAGAAAAATTTTATTTGTTTTTTGATGCCTGGGGATTCAAATTTTTTAGTTTTAAGAAAGGCGATACGGAATATGGTATTGGTTGGTTACCCTTAGGAGGATATGTAAAAATTGCGGGTATGGTGGATGAAAGCTTAGATAAAGATCAACTTGCATCTGAACCTCAAAGTTGGGAATACCGCAGCAAACCAGCGTGGCAACGTTTGATAGTGATTACCGGTGGTGTAATAGTGAATTTAGTTTTAGGAATACTAATTATGGTAATTTCAACCTTTATTCAAGGTGAAAAATATATTCCCAATGATAAATTGTCAGAGTTGGGTGGTGTTTATGCCGGTCCTGTTGCTAGAAAATTAGGATTTCAGACTGGAGATAAAATAGTAAGTCTTAATGGTAAAATAGTTGATAATCTTCAATCAGAATTCGGAGACCCTAGTTTTTTGTTAGCGGATAAAAAAGAAGTCGTTATTGAAAGGAATGGCGAAACCAAATCCATACAGCTTCCTAATAATTTGGAAGAGCAATTAGCAAGTTTGTCAGAAACAGAAAAAGAATATCCCATTTTTGCTCCTCGCATTGGATTTAGTGTGGAAACGGTTCTAGGCGGTAGCAATGCATCCAAAGCAGGACTTGAATCCGGAGATAAAATTGTTAGATTAGATTCCACCAATGTGCAATCTTTCTTTGAATTTAGAGAGTTGTTAAAAACCTATGCAGGTAAAAAAATAACATTGACTGTAGTGAGAAATAGCAAATCAGATGCAATTTCGGACGCTGAATCGAATGCTGTCATTAATAATTCCGATACCTTAAAACTTCCGGCATCTGTTACCACCGAAGGGACTTTAGGTTTTATGCCGAAGGATTTGGAGTTGGAGCAATATGTGAAAACTATTAACTATTCGGTTTTTGAGTCTATTGTACTAGGTACTGAACGTTCGTTTTCTTTAATCGGAGGTACAGCAAAATCTTTGGGTAAAGTAGCATCTGGTAAAGTAGATGCATCTAAATCCTTAGCCGGTCCAGTTGGAATTGCGCAAATGTTTGGTGGAACTTGGGATTGGGGCAGGTTTTGGTCGTTAACCGCAATTCTCAGCCTAACCTTGGCATTCATGAATATTCTTCCAATTCCTGCTTTGGATGGAGGACATATGATGTTTATCCTTTGGGAGATGATTACCGGTAAGCCCGTCACTGAAAAAGTATTGTACGTTGGACAGATTATTGGAATGGTAGTTTTATTATCGCTCATGGCATTTGTTTTTTGGGTGGATATCGCTCGTCTATTAAATCTTTAATGAATAATTAATCAGTATAATGGGTCTAAATCATTTCGATATTCTCGGGATTAAACCCTCTCCAATTATTAATGCGACAGAACTAAAGAGAGCGTTCATCACAAAGCAGAGACTAGTTCATCCAGATACAGGGGATATTACAGATACATCCCAGGAATTAAATGCTGCATATGAAATTTTAAAGACAGAGGAAGGTCCTGTAAAAAGTTTTCTGTTGTTGCATATTGCAGAGGATGCATTAAATAAGAATGTATTGCCATCAGATTTCTTGATGGAAATGATGGAACTTTCGGACATTATTGAAGAAAGTAAACTCTCAGAGGTTGGTGATGATAAAAAGCAAGCAGATGAAATACTCATGCGTTTAAAAGATGATCTTGAAATTGAAAAGCATAAATTATTTTCTAACTTAACAGTTTTAGAAAATGAAATTTCTAACGATAGACCGATTTATTTAGATGGGTGGATTGTTTGGTATCAGAAATTTAGATATTATGCTAGATTACGTAAAAATTTGGATGGAATAGTAGAATTATAGTATCATCGTAAGCAGATAATAAGATTCACAATTACAGAATTATGCCCTCGAAAACAATAATTAAAACACATCATGATATTAAAAGAATGCTTCAGCGACTTAGTTATGAAATCGCGGAATCATTTTTTTCTGCTCAAGAAATATACTTAGTTGCACTGAATCATCGGGGTTTGAGTATTGCCAATGAGATAAATCAAGATTTAGCTAGAATTTTGCCTAATTGCACCATTAGCCTTGGTAATGTGGATGTAATTGGAGATTTTACATGGTCGGGTGTAGCACCGTCTCAAGTTTCTGCAGATATTCCAGTGGTGATTATTGATGACGTCATACATTCTGGATCCACCGTCATGAAGGTTCTAATGGCTTTGTATGATCATGGGTTTAAAACCATAAGAACTGCTTTTTTAGCAGATCGACAATATCGTAATTATCCAGTATCCGCTGATTTTATTGGTATCTCGCTGTCAACAACATTGCAAGAACATGTATTTTTTGATAATTCTGATCCGGGAGCATTGCTTTTGTATTTAGAATAATAATCTAATTACATGAAGCCACATATTTTCAAAGAATTTGTCTGTTATTATGAAACTAATATTTGTAAAAGTCATGCAACAATTTAATCTAAGTAGTTGTTATTTACTTTTATAGAATTAAATTCCATCACTGAAAATAGGTAAATTTGACTTACGGTGAAAAAACTATTATTGCTTTTAGTCGCATTTTTTGCAGGTTCAATCTTAACGGCTACCCATATTGTAGGCGGAGAGATGAACTATACCTACTTGGGCAATAATGAATATTTAATTCGATTAGATGTTTATTTTGATTGTCAAAACGGTAGTCCTCAAGCAATTTCACAGGATGCTACAGCTTTTATTGGGGTCTTTGACGGGAATTCAAGAAATCTAATATCCGGTTTTCCAAGGGAAGTTTCTAGAAAGGGACCATTTCGGATAGTTAAAACAAATTACAATTGTATCGTACAGGCTCCTAATGCGTGTGTTGATCAATATTATTATGAAATTAAATTGAGTTTACCCGCCAGAACGGGTGGCTATTATATATCGTTTCAACGTTGTTGTAGAAATGGATCAATAACGAATCTCTCCAATCCTGGCGGTACTGGTGCCAATTATTGGACCCATATTCCAGATCCTCGTACTTTATCCAACGGAATCCATAATAATTCTGCGAAGTTTAAAGAATTACCACCGAATTTTTTATGTACCAATACGCCGTTGAAATTTGATCATAGTGCCACAGACGTAGATGGAGACAGTCTGGTGTATGAATTATTTCATCCATTTACCGGCGGAGATCAAAACAACCCTCGTCCAGACAATACTTTATCTAATGGTTTATTGGAATTGCCCCCATTTTCTCAAATTACTTTCGGCGGTAGTTATACCTACAGTAATCCAATAAATGGTAATCCGGCTATGAATATTGATCCTGTAACTGGATACTTAACCCTTACCCCTACTAGGGTGGGGCAATTTGTAGTTGGTATTTTAGTAAAAGAATATAGAAATGGAAAGCTGATATCATCTACAAGAAGAGATTATCAATTCAACGTTCAAAGTTGTCAAGTGGATGTAGTTGCCAGTTTTTTCGTCCCAACCTTTTTATGTGGGTATAAATATAAATTTCAAAATCAGAGTTTCTCTGCTCAACGATATCATTGGGATTTTGGAATTGCTGGTAGATCGGATGATACATCAAATCAGAATAATCCTGAAATAAATTTTCCGGGTCCAGGAACATACAAAGTACGATTGTATGCCTACAAGAATAAATGTATGGATAGTTTCGTTGGAACAATTACGGTAGTTGAACCGAAATTACCCAAACTACCTACAGATACTACAATTTGTCCTGGGGGTGATGTGAAGTTGAAATCCACAGTGGTGGGAGAGTCATACCGCTGGAGCACAGGTGATACCGCCTCATCAATCCAAACAAAATCCACCGGATTAATTTGGTTAGAAGTTAAAGTAAAAACCTGCGCATGGCGTGATTCCATGTTTGTTAGTGTAGATAATTCAAAAATTAATGCAACGGGCGACACGGTTTACTGTAGCAATTCCGCATTTATTAGGACATTAACCGCAACCACCGGATGGAAGACCTATCAATGGTCAACCGGAGAAAGCACATCATCTATTAATGTAACGAAAACAGGAATTTATAGAATTGTTGCGCAATCAATTTATGGTTGCTATTCAAGAGATTCTGCTGAGGTTTCGCAATATACCCCAGTTGAAGTGGTCATTGATGATACAACGGTTTGTCCCCAAACTCCCATTATATTTTATTCTCAAAGGAATCTTACCAATCCAAACTTTACAGCCTTATGGAGTAACGGTTCTACCGGGTTTACATTTACAACCTTACAACCAGGTAGATATTGGTGTGAAGTAACCGTTGGCAAGTGCTCAAGAAGAGATACATTTAATTTGATGAATTTCCCTAATGAGTTTGAATTGGGTGAAGATCTTCGCTTTTGTGAGTACATTGATACCATGCTTTCGGTGAGTTTATCTGGAGCTACTTCCATTCGCTGGAACAAAGAAATAATAGGATCCTCTTATCAACTGAGAAAACCGGGAAAAGTAGTTGTTGATTTAATCAATAGATATGGTTGTAAAGAAACAGATTCAATTGAAGTAAAATTGTACTTTAATCCATTAGTAGACTTAGGCCCTGATACTACACTGTGTTTAAGTGAGAATCCAATTTTAAATGCTGGTTCAGGAATGCGAAATTATCTATGGCACGACGGCAGTACAGAACAATACAAGGTAGCCTATGATTCAGGGTTTTATTGGGTACGTGTTGTAAGTCAGGAAGGCTGTCCTGCTTCCGATACATTGTATTTAAATAAACGTAAGGATTTATTTCCTTCAATAATTTGGATGCCGAATGCATTTACTCCAAATAATGATGGTAGAAACGATGAATACCCCAATAATCAATATAAGGTCAATGGCGCCTTTTATGAGGTGAAATTGTACAATCGTTGGGGAGAGCGAATTGCAGAATTTAATTCTCCAGAATTTAATTGGGATGGCAATATAAACGGAAATCCTGCCCCAGAAGGCGTTTATGTATATACCGTCTTTTACATAGGCTGTGATAACGAAAAAAGATACCTGTATGGTAACTTTACCTTGCTACGTTAATACTATCTATGCAGATTTTAACGCTGAACGGTTCACGACTAAATTACATCGTTTTATTTTAACCATGTAAAATGCCAGTTGCCAATTTATTTATTGATAACTACTGATTCCGTTTTCTAAATTGCGTTCTTCTTCTAGATTATTGCGATTATTGGTAACTCTTCGAATTCCGTTTTTCAATAAACTAGAATTGAAATTTATCACTAAACCCAATTTATAATTCCCCAGACGTAACATACGTAGACATTTTTGTATGTGTGAATCTGAAACTGATTCAGAAGTTTCTATGCTCACTATTAATCGGTCTTCAACCAATAAATCAACGGCATAACCGGAATCCATATTTAATCCTTTATATTGAATTGGTAGGATTTTTTCGGTATTCATTTTTAAACCATTTTCTGATAAATCAAAGGCAAGACATTGCAAATAAATATCTTTGGGTAAACCTGGACCAATGGTTTTATGTACCTCAATTGCCATTCCAATGACTTGATGAGCGATATCGTTTTCGTCAGTTATCATGTACGAGTAAGACAAATATAATCAAAAAATCCGCAAAAACTAAACAAAATCCAATTAATAAACTGAAAAAACTAAACAAAAATTGAGCATGATTTATTTAAATTCTTGCAAACCTTCTTATAATTTCTAAGTAATTTTACCCTTTGAAATGAGTACAAAACAAGTAATAAAAAATGCCAATATCGTTACGGATTTACGAGTAATGATTCAAGATGTTTTAATTGAAAACGGAATCATCGTAAAAATAGCTGACTCTATTTCAGATCCACAGGCAATAGTAGTTGAAGCTGGTGGGAATTTTTTATTACCTGGAATCATTGATGATCAGGTACATTTTCGTGAACCAGGATTAATTCATAAAGCAACAATAGCTACAGAAAGCAGGGCTGCTTTGGCTGGCGGTGTAACTTCTTTCATGGAAATGCCTAATGTGAATCCGCAATCAGTCACGTTAGAATTACTTGAACAGAAATATGCTATTGCTTCTCACAATTCAGCAGTAAATTATTCTTTTTATTTAGGTGCTACCAATGATAATCTAGAAGAAATAAAAAGAATCGATCCAGAAACAATCTGTGGGGTTAAGATTTTTATGGGAAGTTCAACTGGTGATATGTTGGTTGACCGGCAGAGAACATTGGAAGGCATATTTATGGAATCGCCTGTTTTAATTGCTACTCACTGTGAATGTGAAACAAGAGTTAAAGATAGATTTAAGGACGCCTTGAATTCCTTCGGTGAAAATATGGATCCATCTATGCACCCGGTGGTTAGAGATGAGGTAGCATGTTATTTGTCATCGGCTTTAGCAGTGGAATTAGCAACGAAATTTCAATCACGACTCCATGTTTTACACATAACTACTGCGTTAGAACTTTCGCTATTCAGGAACGATATTCCGCTGTCTGATAAACGTATAACTTCTGAAGTTTGTGTACATCATTTGCATTTTACCGATGAAGATTATGCCACTTTGGGTAATTTAATTAAATGCAATCCAGCAATAAAAAAAGCAAGTAATAAGGCGGCTTTGTGGGATGGTTTATTAACCGACAAATTAGATGTAATTGCAACAGATCATGCTCCTCATACGTGGGAGGAAAAGCAACAGGTTACGGCCAAAAGTCCAGCAGGATTGCCACTAGTTCAACATTCCTTACAACTGATGTTGGATAATGTAGAATTGGGAAAGTTAACGGTTGAACGAATGGTTGAAAAAATGTGTCACAACCCGGCAATTATATACGGGGTTAAAAATAGGGGATACATCCGCGAAGGTTATGCCGCAGACTTAGTGTTGGTGTCAAAAACTCCCTACACCGTTTCAAAAGAGAATATTTTATTTAAATGCGGATGGTCACCCTTGGAAAATCATACGTTCAACTATTCCATTGATAAGGTATGGGTAAATGGGGTATTAGGCTGGGATAACCCAATTGGGTTAACAAATCAATACAAACCCGAAAGATTGAGATTCTATGTTCGATAAAATTTAATTTCTCCGTCTGCGGGTGAAGAAACTCTTCAGTACATGCTCCATTGGTTGCGATATGTCGCAATCAATATATTCTATGTCTTGTTCTGTAAGTTTGTTCTTTACATCTTTAAGCCAGTTTTGTTGATTGGCTGAATACGCAGATTGAATTTCGTCAGGTTGTAGTTTTATAGAAGCGCCTGTTTCTAAATCAATAAAACGAGTGGGTCTATTTTCAACCGACAATTCAATTTCAGTAGGTTGGTGATAAATGTGAAAAATTACGATTTCGCATTTTAAAAACTTTAGCAGTGCAATGCTCTT
Organism: uncultured Flavobacteriaceae bacterium; assembly: GCA_964554385.1. Classification (GTDB taxonomy): domain Bacteria; phylum Bacteroidota; class Bacteroidia; order NS11-12g; family UBA955; genus JAGKXC01. The sequence continues at coordinate 20,055 of CAZKOM010000001.1, forward strand.
CCAAAAATTTTTAAATTCTGTTGAGTTTTCATCACCAAATAATAAATCACTAAATATTAACACTAAGCTTCTTCGGTGAACCTGCATGGACATCTCATCTAAAGAAATTGGTTCATTATCAAATGGATGGATTTTTTCTGCTGTTGTATTATCCCAATAGGATTGCAATATTCCAACTCCTTGCTGCCAATGACTTAGCGTGCTTTTATTGGGTTGTTTGTGAATAAATCCTTGTTCATTAAATAAATTAATGGAAAAGGCATCTTTTTGTTGCTGGAATAAAAAACTTAATGTTGCAGCAGATAAACAACCAAATTTAAGTTTAAGGGGATTTACCGCAGGATATCTCATACTTCCTGAAATATCAACCCATAAATTAGCCCTTAAATTGGTTTCTTCATTAAATTGTTTAATATATTTTTTATCGGTTCGAGCCAGTAATTTCCAGTCAAGATAACGAACACTTTCGCCTGCATTATAGGGTCTATGTTCTGCAAATTCTACGGAAAAACCATGAAAAGGACTGCTGTGAATTCCTGTTATAAATCCTTCTTTGGCTTTGCGCGCCAGTATTTCTAAATTAGCGTAGTGTTGAACCTCTTCAATTAACATAAAAAAAGCTATCCCCAATGGAGGATAGCTACTAAGTTAGTGAATAATTAAATTATAATTGATTTTCAATTTTCGAAGCAATCATATTCTTCGGTACTGCACCTACAATACGATCAACTACTTCTCCACCTTTAAATACTAAAAGGGTAGGGATACTACGAACACCGTAGTTAGCAGAAATGTCTGGATTTTCATCCACGTTTAACTTTCCAATTACGGCCTTACCCTCGTATTCGTTTGCTAATTCTTCCACTACAGGTCCGATCATTCTGCAAGGACCACACCATTCAGCCCAAAAATCGACCAATACGGGTTTATCAGAGTTTAAAACAGTTTCTTGAAAATTGCTGGTTGTAAAAGTATGTGCCATGATAAATAAATTTAATGTACGAATTTACGATTTTTGCTCAATTCCAATGCCAAACAATGCAAAATCCAATTTTACAGGGTCATTGGGTAGAATTGTCCGCATCAATGCCGTAATGTCCTTGCAACTCTGCCAATTTGCCACAACTCCATCAATTAAGTTTAACTGATTTGCTACCCGTAATACGTGCACATCCAAGGGTAAATACAAGTCTTTTGATTCAAAGGATTGCCAAATTCCAAAATCAACAGGACTATTTTTGCGAATCATCCATCGCAAAAACATGTTTAAGCGCTTACATGCGCTATTTTTTTGTACTGAAGAAATGTGTTTTTCAGTTCGATGCGGATGTTCTAGTGAAAAAAAATACTCTCGAAATTCTATTAAAGCCGCCTCTATTGGCTCTAACTTGGATGAGGATGAATTTGGTGATTTTCTTTTATTTGAATTATCGGAATTACCTTCTATCTCCGAAGTATTTTTCGCTTTACGATTAAATGCACATTCTAAAGAATCGTTTTGGCTATAATGATACTGTAAAAATCTGCAGAAATAGGAAAGGTCAATTCCGTTGAAGGTTCTATGTACGAATTGATGGAGTTTCTTGAAATCTTTTTGAGTTGCATTTCGTATGTAATCAAAAGGACTGTCTTCCATTAAGCCACATAATAACTCTCCACTTCGAATAATAGATTTTCGATTACCCCAAGCAATACATGAAACGATAAACCCTATGATTTCAATGTCTTGTTTTCGATGAAACCTGTGAGGTATGCAGATGGGATCATATTCGATGAACGCGTTTTTCTCATGAAAATCGGCACTCTCTAAAAGAAATTCTATGATATCTGTAGGTACTTTTTTCGCAACAGATACTTTTTTAAGCGGCATTATTCAGTTACTGCTTCTAACGCTTGTTCTAAATCGGCAATTAAATCGTCTATGTGTTCTATTCCAACGCTTAATCGAATCAAACTGTCTTTTAAACCATTGGCTTCCCGTTCTTCTTTCGGAATGCTGGCGTGGGTCATGGTTGCTGGATGTCCAACCAGACTTTCAACACCTCCTAAACTCTCTGCTAACGAAAATAATTGGGTTGATTTTAAAAACTGCATAGCCGATGATACCGAATCGGATTTTAAGGTGAAGCTTATCATTCCACCAAAGTCTTTCATTTGCTTTTTCGCCACTGCATGGTTGAAATGTTCTTCAAAACCTGGCCAGAAAACTTGACCTACTTTGGGGTGGTTTTTTAGCCAATGGGCGATGATTTTTCCGTTTTCGCAATGTCTTTGCATTCGGATATGCAAAGTTTTTAATCCACGTAATACCAAAAAGCAATCCATGGGACCAGGGGTTGCTCCGCAAGAGTTTTGAATAAAGGCTAAACGATCTCTTAAATCTTGAGATGAAGTACACAGAACTCCCATAACAACATCGCTATGTCCGTTTAGGTATTTCGTAGCAGAATGCATTACAATGTCTGCACCTAATTTTGCTGGTTGCTGTAAAAAAGGCGAAGAAAATGTATTGTCTACCACTACGGTTGCACCAACTGTTTTTCCTAATGCTGCAACAGATTCTATATCAATAATTCTCAATAATGGATTGGTAGGAGTTTCAATCCAAACCATTTTTGTCTGATTGTTAATAGCTGATTTAACCGCCGATAAATCGGACATATCTACAAACTTGAACTTTATACCATAAGGCTGGAATATTTTTGTAAAAATTCTATAGGTTCCTCCATACAAATCATTGGTTGAAACAACCTCGTCACCCGGTTGTAGTAGTTTAATGCAAGCATCCACTGCACCCATTCCTGTACTAAAACAAAGACCATGTTCCATGCCTTCCAGTGCAGCCAAGTTTTTTTGTAAGACATCTCGTGTTGGATTTTGGGTTCTCGCGTATTCGTAACCTTTGTGATCTCCAGGAGCAGCTTGAACATAGGTGCTCGTTTGGAAAATAGGGGTCATTATTGCACCTGTGCTAGGATCTGGTTCGATACCTGCATGCAATACTAAGGTTTCAATATGCTGAGTTGTTAATTCCATAATCCAAAATTACCACCTTCGGTTTAGTTTATCTAAATCCTAACCGATAAATTTAATTAAATCGCCAATCTTTGGATTTAGGAGATTTCCGCAATTACTCTTTTTACAACCTCTGGAAAATAACGACCTTCTAAGTGATGAATTTTCTGCGCTAATGATTCTGCAGTATCACCCTCTTCCACGTTGCAGGAAAACTGGGCAATTATTTGCCCTTTATCATATTGTTCGTTTACCCAATGAATGGTTATTCCGCTTTGAGTTTCTTTTTGGGAAATTACGGCTTTATGGACGTTTATGCCGTACATTCCTTTTCCTCCGAATTTCGGAAGTAATGCCGGATGTAAATTAATAACATTACCATCGAAATAATCGATAAGAGACTTGGGGAATGGTCTTAAAAATCCTGCAAGCACCGCTAATTCTGCTCTGAATTTCAGGATGGACGCAAGCATGAAATCACTGTCTTTCCACTGGTCATTAGAAACCACCAAACATTCGATATCCAGTCGTTTCGCCCTTTCAATTACACCTGCTTGAAAATTGTTGCAGACAATTCCTACTACAATTCCTGATTTCGAATTGTCTGGTTCACTGAAGTACCGTACTAAATTTTCGGCGTTACTTCCGCTTCCAGAGGCAAAAATGAGAATTCGCATGGTGTTTATAATCTAATTGATTCGCAAGCTTGAATGTATCTGTGTAATTCGCGCATTAATGGCAAACGCGATTGATTAGGAGCAAATACAAAAGCATCCATAATAATGGTTCTCTTTAATTCCTTATCAACAAGATACCTGCGTACAAATGGACCTCTACGGGTAGTATTTAATTCACTATACCAACCCTGTACTTCCAAGATATGTGTATCAATTTTGTTGATTTTGAAAGGAAAAGAGCCACTTTCTGTTACTTCTACCCACCCACCTTCAGCGTTTCTTAGAATTTGTTTTGTGAATTGATTTCTTTCTTCAATAAGGCTGCTTTTATTGTGCCCATTCAAATTCATCACAGTATCAATTAATTGAATAATAATATTACTATGATTTTGTGGGGTTTCGTTTCTTAACCAAAGAGTTCTTCCATGTTGTTGAGCCTGATTTAATACCAACTTAAAAGTGTAGTTAAAATCAATTCCCAAACCATAATTCTCTAATAGAATAAGCGCAATGCTATCTTGATATTTACTATGTCCCTTGATTGAATTTGTTCCTAATGAATATTCCACGCCAACAAACCATTCTTCAATTTTTAGGTGATTTGCAGAAAAATTATCGAGGGATTGTTTTTTCCCTAACGGAAAAACTACAACGGTTTGGTTTTGGGCCCAAACATCTTTGTATTTATTCCCTTTTATGGTAATTGAATTGGTTGTGAATTCAATTGGGGTTGGTTTTATCGATTTTATGTTTTTAACTATTTCGGAGTTGCATTCTTCAACAGACTCGCCATCACAGAAAATACAAACCAAAGGCGATAAGTGATTTTTAATATTACCCGAAGAAGATTTTGAGAAAAATTCATCAGCTTCCAAAATATCATATATCATTAACGGCTCAAAGCCGCTGTTGGGGTTTTCGTAATTAATCATCAAACTATCCACTCCCCAAATAGTGTTAACAAACAAATTGAGAACGGGAGATTCTAAGCTAGAATGTTCGGTTGCATCCACAACAACTACTTTCGCGGAACTTGCTGAGCTTAATTCCGTAGGATTTCCTGCAGTAGGTGTATCACCACAAGAATTAAATAAAACAAATAAAATAGACGTTAAAATTCCGAAACTCAGAATTTGTCTTAGAGGTTTCATGGATTTTTTAAGTAAAAACTAAAAATTCAGCTTATCGTCGTTTGTAGACAATCAATTTTTGGCCAACTCTTAAACGATCAGTTCTTAAGTTGTTCCAAGATTTGATTTGACTTACAGTTACCCCATGTGTTTTAGCAATGGAGGATAAAGTTTGACCACTTTTTACAGTGTAAACAGCTCTATAAGTACCTTTGGGTGTGCGACTGGCAGTATTTTGAACTGGTGGCTTTTGATAAGTAGAACTTTTTTGATAGGAACTACCTGCACCAGGATATCCCATGTACTGGTATCTTGCATAGGTACACGCACTATCATTGTTTCTAATAAAGGACATACTCGCTTGATACGGTAGAAGTATTACGCTGTTTTGTGCCAAAGCGGTGTTGTGGCTCAATAATTCCTGATTTAATTCCATTACCCCAAAATCCGGGCCTAAATATTGTGAAATTTTCTGGAGATGTAGGGTGGAATCAATTCGTGTTGGAGCTAGAACAATACTTTCTAGGTTATGTGATAGATTCTGACCTTTTGATGTGAAGTTTAAAACATAAGCCGCCGCAATAAATTTGGGTACATAATTTTGGGTTTCCTGAGGAAGGAACGGTAGAATTTTCCAAAAATCAGTTTTTCCTCCACTTCTTCTAATTGCTTTATTAATGTTTCCAGGACCGCAATTGTAAGATGCGATTGTCATTAACCAATTGTTAAATAAAGACTGTGAATTTAAAAAGTACTCACAAGCCTTTTCCGTAGACGTAACAATGCTTTTTCGATCGTCTACAGGAAATCCAACGCGCATCCCCATCATTTTTCCGGTGTATGGCATGAACTGCCATAGGCCAGTTGCACCGCACCATGAAACTGCACTGGGATTTAAGTTGGATTCAATTACAGAAACATATTTTAATTCAGTTGGCAGCCCATATCTATCCAAGATTTCCTCAAAAATTGGGAAATATAATTTCATTCGTTGATGTATCATTTCATAATACTGTTCTCCATAACTCATGAAATATCGAATGTGTTTTTCAACCAATGGATGATATTCGAAAGGAATATTGCTTCCTAACAGTTGCATCTTACGTTCAAAATCAGCCCCATTGTAATATCTGTTGTCTTCGGCAGAAACAGGGGAATGGCTAGGTATAGACCCATATAAAATACGAGTTAGACTATCGATTCTCTCAATGTCGTTGTCATACATCGGATTAACGGGAGCCTGACCTTGAACCGAAGTCACAGCAAAAGTAAAAATTAGTATAAACCACTTAGCCATTCGCATATTGTACAAATATAACTGATAAATGAGACTTTTATTGTGAGCAAAAACCAAGCCACACTTGATTAATTCGTAAAAATGTTAATTTCGCCTTCAGAAAAAAAATAAATAGTAGAAATTGTGAGTTTTTATTTAGAAAATGATGATTTGTTGCTATTTTTATACAATCGATGAATATGTCGAAAAAACTCAGTGAATCGCCCGTAGAATCTTATGCTCAGCCATTGGCGCAAGCATTGCCGATTGAATTTAAACAAGGAATTTTAAATATTGGAATTCCAAAAGAAACTACATTTCAAGAAAATAGAGTGCCTTTAACACCAGCAGCAGTTGGATTTTTGTCGGCCAACGGACACCGAATTGTAATTGAATCCGGAGCAGGCAGAAATGCGAATTTTTCGGATAACCAATTTTCAGAAGCTGGTGCTGAAATCGTCTATGATGTAGAGCAGGTGTTTTCTTGTGATACCATTTTGAAAATAGATCCACCAACGGACCTAGAAATTGATAAAATGAAATCGGGTCAATTATTGATTTCTGCACTTCAAATTAATCAATTGAATCCAGTACAGTTAAGAAAAATGATGGATAAGAAAATAAACGCCTTATCCTATGAATTTCTAGAAGATGATGGTGGCACAAGGCCAATTACCCGAGCAATGAGTGAAATAGCGGGAACGGCATCCATTTTAATTGCTGCAGAATACTTAAATAATACCAATATCGGAAAAGGTGAGTTATTAGGAGGTTTTGCTGGGGTTCCGCCCACTCAAGTTGTTGTAATTGGAGCTGGCGCTGTTGGCGAGTTTGCTACGAAAGCAGCGTTGGGATTGGGGGCTAATGTAAAGGTGTTTGATAATAACATGTATCGACTTCGGAGAATACAAAAGTCCTTTGGTTTTCATTTGTATACCAGTACTTTACAGCCTCAAGTTTTACAAAATTCATTGATATCCGCAGATGTTGTAATTGGAGCATTATCCGGTAATACCGCGCGCTCACCCATCGTGGTTTCAGAAGATATGGTAATGAAAATGAGACCTAACTCTGTTTTGATCGATGTGGCGATAGATCGCGGTGGAAACTTCGAAACTAGTGAATTAACTACCCATCAGAATCCTGTTTTCAAAAAACACGATGTAATTCATTATTGTATACCTAATATCGCCTCTCGCGTTAGCAGAACAGCAAGTTATGCGTTAAGCAATGTCTTTTCACCTATGCTGGATGAGATGGCCCAAATGGGGGGATTCGCCGAATTTTTGAAGCATAAACAAGGGATTCGAAAAGGAACATACTTGTACAGAGGGAATCTAACAAACAAAAATTTATCCGATAAATTTGGATTTAAATACCACGACATTGATCTACTAGCCGGATTGTATTACTAAAGAAAACCACTAGAAAAATCAACCAATTCGAATGTGATTGTGCTCACCCTGCAATTGTCCTAAGTGCTTTTCAACGCGTTCAGGATGAGTGTCTGTGATCAAAATTTGTCCAAATCCTTCGCTTTCCACAAGTTCCATTAATTTTTGCGCTCTGTTTTCATCAATTTTTTCAAAAATATCATCCAACAATAGTATAGGTGTTTTGCCTAGTTTTTCTTGGAAATAACGGTATTGAGCAATTTTTAAAGCGATAACAAACGATTTAATTTGACCTTGGGATCCAAATTTTCTCATTGGATTACCGCCGAGTTCAAATACCCAATCGTCCTTGTGGGGTCCTACCGTAGTGCGTTCAGCAAGTACATCATTTCTTCGATTTATTTGAAGTAATGCCTGCATGTTGTTTTCCTCTAATGGCGATTGATATATAACATCTACAAACTCGTTTGAAGATGCTAAGGATGCATATATCCGCTTGAAAATCGGGATTAATTCGGCAGTGGTTTTTTGGCGAATTGCATGGATGATGGTAGCTGATGGAACTATTTTTTGATCAAAACTATCCAGTAAATCCTCGTCGATGTGCCTGCCGCTCCAAGCTTTTAATAAGCTATTTCGTTGTTCCACAGCTTTTCGGTAAATCATCAGATGATGTAAGTATTCACTGTTGAGTTGACTAATTAAAATATCCATAAATCTTCTGCGTTCCTCGCTGTTGCCAAGAACTAAATCAATGTCGTAAGGAGTTATTAAAACGGTCTGAATAAACCCAATATGATCACTAAGTCTTGGATAGTTTTTCCCGTTTTTTTTGATTGATTTTTTCCCCTTATCAAATTGCAACAGAATTTCTACTGTATCTTGATTTTCCTCATTTGCACCGAAATTGGCTTTTATTGTAAAGAAATCTTGATCGTGTTTAATAAGTTGACTATCGATGGAAGTGAAATAGCTTTTTCCACTCGCTAAACAATGAACAGCATCCAAGCAATTTGTTTTTCCAGCACCATTGTTCCCAGTAAGAATATTAACACCTGGAACCAAGTTTAACTGTAGGGATTCATGATTTTTGAAGTTAAACAGTTGTAGTTTTTGGACAAACATGGGATGAGTTGTATGGAACAATTACTGCATTCAAAAATAGGTTAATCCAACACTTGTAATACCCACAACTTTTGCTATTTTTTTGAATTAGAGTAAACCAAAGAGGTACTTATATTTTAAAATTTGAAAATAATGAATGGTGGATGGAATGTTGGGAGAAATAAACATGTTTTAGCACTGATTTTTATTTTCTATTTGTATTTTCGATAGTTCGCTATGCCAGTTTTTTCCCATTTACACGTACATACCCAATATTCCTTGTTAGACGGTGCCGCCAGCATTAAAAGTCTTGTAAAAAAAGCAAAGGCCGATGGGATGCCGGCATTAGCAATAACCGATCACGGCAACATGTTTGGTGCGTTTGAATTTTACCAAGCCACTACAGCCGAAGGTTTAGTACCGGTAATTGGTTGTGAATTTTATGTAGTAGAAGATCGGTTTCAAAAGACGTTTACCCAAGGTACCAAAGACAAACGATACCATCAATTATTATTGGCTAAAAATCAAAAGGGCTATGCCAATCTCGCAAAATTGTGTTCCTTAGGATATCTTGAAGGGCTGTATTCCAAATACCCAAGAGTGGATAGAGCTTTGATAGAACAATATTCAGAGGGGCTAATAGCCACAACCTGCTGTATTGGAGCGCAAGTTCCTCAGGCAATTTTATGGAAAGGAGAGGAAGAAGCCGAAAAAGTATTCTGCGAATGGCATAAAATTTTTGGAGATGATTATTACATTGAGCTGCAGAGACACCATTTAAAAAATTTGGATGGCACTGGAATAGATCAAGAAGACATTAACCAAATACTGATTAAATGGGGTAGAAAATACAACGTGCCTATTATCGCAACCAATGATTCTCATTACACGGATCAAAAAGATGCGAATGCCCACGATATTTTATTGTGTATTAACACCGGTGAGTTTCAATCAACGCCAAAAGCAACCAACGAAGAGGGCGGAAGGGGTTTTCGATTTGCTTTCCCGAACGACGAATTCTACTTTAAATCTCAGGCCGAAATGCTTGAATTATTTAAAGATATTCCGGAAGCCTTAGATAATACCAATAAGTTAATTGCTTCCATCGATCCTCCCAAATTATCTCGAGACATCGTTCTTCCCAACTATGCGTTACCGCAAGGATTTGAATCGCAAAACGACTTTCTGAAACACCTAGCCTACGAAGGATGTAAAAAGAAATACGGAGGTACTATTCCTGTGCATGTTCAAGAACGATTGGATTTTGAATTGGGCACCATCACCCACAGCGGTTATGCAGGCTATTTCTTAATTGTTCAAGATTTTACCACCGCAGCTCGAGAAATGAATGTCTGGGTTGGACCTGGTAGAGGTTCTGCTGCAGGGAGTTTAGTTGCTTATTGCTTGGGAATCACCAACGTAGATCCCGTTAAATACGATTTGCTTTTTGAGCGATTCTTAAATCCTGAACGGGTAAGTATGCCGGACGTTGATATCGATTTTGATGATGAAGGTCGTGAAAAAGTAATTCAATACGTTGCTGAGAAATACGGTAAGCGACGAATTGCCCAAATTATTACCTATGGAACCATGGCAGCTAAAAGTGCTATTCGAGATGTAGGAAGGGTATTGCAGTATCCACTTTCACAAACAGAGCGACTCAGCAAATTAGTTCCTGGTAACATGAGTTTGGCCAAATTACTTCATGCAAATGTTGATGAATTGTCCAAGGATGATTCCAATAACTTAAAACCAGAGGAACTAGACCAAATTCGAGAAATACAAAGCATTTACACAGGCGGTGACGAAGCATCTAAAGTGTTACAAGATGCTGAAAAACTGGAAGGAAGCGTAAGAAATACCGGGGTACATGCTTGTGGAATTATTATCGCTCCCCAAGATATCGATGAACTGGTTCCTGTTTCTTTAAGTAAGGATTCCCCTTGGATGCAGGTTCAATATGATGTTAACCAAATTGAGAAAGCAGGTCTTCTAAAGATGGACTTTTTGGGGTTAAGTACCCTAACAATAATGAAGGATGCAATTCGGATTATCAAGGAAACTACCGGTACCGAAATTGTATTAGACGATATTCCCTTAGACGATGAAAAGACCTACGAACTCTTTCAACGAGGGGAAACCAACGGCGTTTTTCAGTTTGAATCGCCGGGCATGCAAAAATATATGCGTGAATTGAAACCCACACAGTTTGGAGATTTAATCGCCATGAATGCTCTGTATCGACCCGGACCTTTAAAGTACATTCCAGATTTCATCGATCGAAAACATGGCAGAAAGCCGGTGGAATACGATTTACCGGAAATGGAAGAGTATCTGAAAGAAACTTATGGGATTACGGTTTATCAAGAGCAGGTAATGTTGCTTTCTCAAAAATTAGCAGGCTTTTCAAAAGGTAAAGCGGACGAATTGAGAAAAGCCATGGGTAAAAAGAATAAAAGCATCATCGATAAACTGAAAACAGATTTTATGGCTGGTGCCTTAGCCAAAGGGTATTCAGAAAAAACATTAGAGAAAATTTACTCCGATTGGGAAGAATTTGCTCAATATGCGTTCAATAAATCGCATTCTACGTGTTATGCAGTAATTGCTTTCCAAACTGCTTATCTAAAAGCCAATTATCCTGCGCAGTTTATGTCGGCTGTTTTAAAAAGTAACATGGGTGATATTAAAAAAATTACCTTTTACATGGAAGAATGCAGAAGACAAGGAATAAAAGTATTGGGACCGGATTTGAACGAAAGTCGAAGCGCCTTTACGGTAACTTCAGCGGGTCAAATCCGCTTTGGATTATCGGCGGTGAAAGGTGTGGGAGAAGGTGCAGTAGATGAAATTTTAAAGGAACGAGATGAAAAAGGCCCATTCAAAAGCATGTGTGAATTACTAACCCGTGTCAATTTACGATCGGTGAATAAGCGCAGTGTGGAATGTATGGCAAAAGCAGGGGTGTTCGATTTTGATGGCAGGTATCACCGCGCTCAGTATTTTAAAGAAGATACCAGCGGAAAGAGTGGTATCGAATTGGCCATGATGTATGCACAAAAGGTACAGGCCGATAAAATAAGCGGACAAACTTCGTTATTTGGTGGGGGTGCTGATGCTACGATGCCTACCGAGCCTAAATTGCCCTCTGTTGAAAGAATGGCATTACTAGATGAACTCAAACAAGAAGAAGAATTGGTAGGCGTATTTTTAAGTAAACATCCTTTAGATGATCAACGTTTTGTATATGATAGTTTAACCACCCATACCATTCAAGATTACCAGAAAGCTCTGGATGAAAAGGAAGAAATTGAGTTTAATATAATGGGTATCGTCACATCAGCCAAAGAGTTCATTTCTCAAAAAGGCACACCGTACGGTAGATTTACTTTGATGGACTATTCAGGAAGTGTGGAAATCGCATTATTTAAAGATACTTATTTGAAATTCAAAGCTTTATTAAACAAAGATTATATTCTAATTTTAAATGGTCAAACCGATTACATGCGTTCCAAGGATGAAATGCGTGTTACAATTCACAGTATCACATTAGGAGCAGATGTAGACGAAAATTCCATTTTTCGGTCGGTGATTGTGGATATGACACCCGCTGATTTGGATCAAGGGAAACAGCAAATATTAGTGGATATTCTAGAACAACATCCAGGAAATACACCGCTGTATTTTAATTTTCACGATGGGGATGAAAAGATGGGAGTAAAAATGATAGCTCGCAACGCAATGCATTATAATCAAGAAGTGGTGCAAGTGTTGGATGAAATGCAGTTAAAATACACAGCTCGAAAAATCGAGAAATGGATACCAGAGAAAAAAGCAGATGAACGCAGGTTTTACCATAGCGAGAAACGTAATTAAGGCGGATTATCCAATCAAAGAGGCAATATTTTCTGTTATGCCTTTGGTGGATGAGTTTGTAGTGGCCGTAGGTCATAGTGATGACGGTACACGAGATTATATCGAATCTTTAAATCATGAATTACAGCCTGGATGGCCAGCTATTAAAATAATCGACACTGTTTGGGACGATAATTTACGGGAAGGTGGAAGAGTATTGGCCGACGAAACAAATAAAGCTAAAGCGGCAGTTTCACCACAGGCTACGTGGCTAATTTATATTCAAGCCGATGAATGCTTACACCATTCCGATTATCCAGCAATTAAAGATGCCATGGATAAGTATAAAAATGAAAGTTCCGTTGAAGGTCTTTTGTTTGATTATCTGCATTTTTACGGTAGTTACGATTTTGTAGGGGATTCTCGTAGATGGTACAGGAAAGAAATAAGAATAATAAAAAATAACCCAGGTATAAAATCATGGAAAGATGCCCAAGGATTTCGATGGGAAAATCATTCGAAATTAAAGGTAGTACCCGTTCAAGCAACAATGTATCACTATGGTTGGGTAAAGCATCCTAAATTTCAGCAGCAGAAACAACGACAATTTCATAGACTTTGGCACAGCGATGAAGCTTTGCAAAAACGAAAACTTTCCGAGGAAGAATTCGATTATTCACAAATTGATTCATTAGTAATGTTTCAAGGAACCCATCCTCAAGCAATGCAGTCTAGAATTAATTCAATCAATTGGACATTTAATGTGGACCCAACAAAGAAAAATTTCGGATTAAAATCATCAATTTTATATTGGATTGAAAAGAAATTTGGTTGGCGAGTAGGAGAGTATAAAAATTATAAAATTATAAATGCCTGACATGGCAGACAATAATTGGAATGCTATTGTAATTGGTGGCGGTGCTGCTGGTTTTTTTGCGGCAATAAGAATCAAGGAGTTAAATCCAAAATTATCCGTTGTAATTTTAGAAAAAACGCAAAAGGTTTTGTCTAAAGTTAGGATTAGTGGCGGTGGACGATGCAATGTAACCCACCATTGTTTGAAGAATAGTGTCTTATTGCAACATTATCCGCGGGGTAAAAAGTTGCTTAAACAAGCAGTAAATAAATTTAGTGTTGAGCATGTAATTAATTGGTTTTTAAATCATAATGTTCAGCTCAAAGTGGAAGAAGATGGCAGGATGTTTCCTGTAACCAATGATTCAGAAACAATTGCAGGGCTCTTTGAGAATTTAGCTCGCCAATTTGAAATCCCAGTAGTCAAAGGATGTAATGTAACCAAGATTGTACAAAGCAATAGGGCAATGCCGGAGAAATCGGAATTATCGCGATGGACTGTGATTACTGATTCTAACGAATTTACTGCAGATTCCATTGTACTGGCAACGGGAGGAAATGTCGCATGGTCGCACTATCAATGGATAAGTTCTATGCCAATAGAGATAATTAAACCGTATCCTTCTCTGTTTACGTTCAAGATTGATGATAGAGATTTACAGTCTTTATCTGGAGTTTCTATTGATGCGGGCGTTGTAAAATTAATTGGGTATGAAAATTCGTTTGAGGGTCCAATTTTAATTACACATTGGGGTTTGTCAGGACCAGCAATATTAAAGTCATCCGCTTGGGCAGCGCAATGGATTTTTGAAAAAAATTATCGGTTTGATATTTTAATTTCTTGGGTCTCACAGGAGGAAAATCAATTTAGACAGTTTTTTTACGATTTATTAAATACGAATTCTAAAAAGAAAATTGCCAATTTACCTATTGATATTCCGCAACGACTTTGGGATTTTATTTTGTTTAAAGCTGGCCAGAATTCAGAACAACTAATTTTTGAATTATCGAAAAATCAAAAAAATAAATTAGTAGAATTATTGGTAAAAATGCCTTTTACCGTGACAGGTAAGACTACATTTAAAGAAGAATTTGTAACAGCTGGGGGAATTAATGAAAATTCAATTTACCATAATACATTAGAATTGAAAAATTGTCCGAGAATTTTTGCCTGCGGAGAACTGCTAAACGTAGATGGCGTAACCGGGGGATTTAATTTTCAAGCGGCTTGGAGTACCGCGAACTTAGTCGCAAATTCTATTGTTTATTCTCCATTTTCTGAGAATTTGTAACCTAAGCCGCGATGGCTCAAAAAGTATCGTGGATTTTTAATATCAACTTCAAAATATTTCCTAAATGCAAGTATAAAATTATCAATGGTTCTAGTGCTAGGAAAAACAGTATACCCCCAAACTGTTTTTAATATTTCCTCTCTGCTAACAACGAAGTTCTTTTTTTCGATTAGTAAACGAAGTAATTGGGCTTCCTTTTTGGTTAATTTAAAGTCTCCATTTATTCCTCGTGCTTCATAACTATTGAAATTAACATAGTTGCCCCCAAATTCATACTCCATATAATTTATTACTGGGTCTTCTCTATGAGCACGCATTAAAATCTTTTCTACTCTCAACACCAATTCTTCAATCTCAAAAGGTTTGCTCATGTAATCGTCAGCACCGGATCTAAGACCTTTAATTCTATCTTGGGGTGTACTTCCAGCAGATAATATTAAAATGGGCACATTGTTGCTAGACAACCGTATATGATGCGTTGCAGTTAATCCATCCATTGATGGCATCATTATATCCATAATGATTAAGTCAAAGCTCTCTGTTTTGAGAAGATTTATCGCTACGGCACCATGTGGTGCAATTGTAACACGATAACCATCTAACTCTAAATTGAGTTTTAAAAGTTCGGCAAGGTCGGCTTCGTCTTCAACAATTAAAATTCGGTAGTTTTTCTTCATTCAATAATTACATCATTTGACTTGAAAATCAGCGAAACGCAAGTTCCCGAAGGAAAGTTGTCTTCAATGGAAACTCTGGCGTCGTGAAGCTTGGCGATTTCTTTAACCAAATACAAACCGAGCCCTGAACCCTTTGTAGATCTAGTTTTTTCATCACCAATTCGATAGAATTTAGTAAACACATTGGTGCGCTCAGTTTCAGGGATGCCAATTCCTTGGTCCATTACTGAAATTTTTGTAAGCAAACCCTCGCGTTGTACCTTCACGGAAATATTAACGCTGTTTTCTTCACTATATTTTATTGAATTTGAAATTAAATTAGCAATTGCGATTTGAATCATTTCCATATCACAATAAAGTGATATTTTTTCATAATCGAATGATAGATTTTTTAAATTTTCGGGATAGGTTTCGCCAAAATCCAATGCAATATTTTCAAAAATTTTACCTAAATTATTCCAATCTCTACTGGGTTTTACAAAACTACTTTCCAATTTAGTGGCTAAAACTACCTGTTCAATTAACTGCCCAAGGCGTTTCATGTTCCTTGAGGCTATGGCCAATATATGTGTAGTTTTGGGATCGTTTTCGTTGATTTTACTAGCAGTTTGAATGGCTAATGATGATGAGGCAATTGGTGTTTTAAGTTCATGGGTGATGGCAAGGAGGAAATTGCGCTGTTGTTGGTTGAATTTCAATATCTTATCTAAATAAATATAGAGAATAAATATGATAATCAACGTGATAATTGCGATACTGATTCCTTCCCCTAACCATGCAAATTGTTTACTTTGTTTTCTAGTTCGAAGTTGAGTTTCTATTTTTTTATTAATTATTATATTTATTTTAGTCCAATTATTTTCTGGTTTAATTTCGAAATTAATATATATATTTTTATTTAATTTATCGGCAATTTCTGATAGTTTTTTAGCGTCGGCAACAAAAGTTCTGTCATTCCAATGGATGTGTATTGGATTAGAAATTTTGGAAATAGAATTATCGTAGTTTAAAGTACTATCCAGCCATAATTGGCTTATCCTAAATTCTTGTTGTGCAAATTGAAGTTCTCTTTTTTCAAAGTGATTGTTGTACTGCAATAGAGAATATGTCCACCAAGCTAAAGCAAGCATCATATAAATTGCCGTAAATACGAGCATAAAGCGGAGGAAATAGCGCTGTCTCACATATTCAAATATAGATGTTGATTGGTTTTAAATACATGAAAATTGAATGGAAGGAGATAAATTGCAAAACAATTACAAAATGATTTTGATGACTGAAAAAATCGATGAACTGATAAAATCATTTCCAGATTTAACGTGGATTTCCCACTCCGATGATTTATACAAGTACGCTTCCGATTATACAGAGGATTTTGTATTTCCTCCGCATGCTGTTTTGATTCCTAGTTCAGCAGAGGAAATTTCACTGGTAATCAAATATTGTAATGAAAAGAAAATATATGTTACTGTTCGTGGTGCCGGAACAGGTTTATCGGGTGCAGCATTGCCGGTTTATGGAGGTTTGGTAATTTCAACTGAAAAACTCAATAGAATTCTTTCCATCGATTATAATAACATGATGGCCACGGTAGAACCAGGTGTGATCAATGCCGATCTAAAACTAGCAGTAAGTGAAGTTGGATTGTATTACCCACCAGACCCTGCCAGCATGGGGTCTTCTACGATCGGAGGGAATGTTGCCCATTCTGCCGGCGGTCCCAAAGCGGTGAAATATGGAATTACAAGAGATTATATTCTAAACTTAGAAGTAGTTTTAGCCAATGGAGATATAATTTGGACGGGTGCCAACACGCTTAAAAATTCTACGGGATTTAATTTTACACAATTATTTATCGGCAGTGAAGGCCTATTAGGTGTTATAACAAAGATTGTGGTAAAGCTAGTACCGCTGCCTACTCAAGAATTGTTGATGATAGCGGCATTTTCAAATATTTTCGATAGCGCTGTAGCAGTAAATAAAATAATGGCATCATCAATAAAGCCTGCAGCTATCGAATTGATGGAAGCATCAGGTATTAGGATTTCGATGGAGGCTACAAAAACAAGTTTCCCTTTAGTTGAAGGAGCTCAAGCCTACCTCTTATTCGCATTTGATGGATTTGATGGGGATGATTTATTCTCTCAGGTGGAATCAATTTATCCATTGTTAGATGAAACAGGAGCAATAGAAATTTTACCAGCACCAAATTCGGATGTAGCTCAACAGTGGTGGAAAGTGAGAAGATCTATCGGAGAAACAGTGAAACAGCATTCTGTATATAAAGAAGAAGATACTGTAGTGCCTCGCTTCGCCTTGCCGCAATTACTTACTAAAGTTAAAGAAATTAGCAATTTATATGGCTTCGAAACCGTATGTTATGGCCATGCTGGAGATGGTAATTTGCATGTAAATATTCTTAAAAATGATTTATCCGATGAATTTTGGAACATTGAAATTCCGAAAGCAATTCGTCAGATTTTTCAAGTTTGTAAGTCTTTAGGTGGAACAATAAGTGGAGAACATGGTATTGGATATAGTCAAAAAGATTATCTCAATGAGGTATTGTCCAATCAGCATATCAGCTTGATGAAGGGAGTTAAAAAGGTTTTTGACCCCAATGGAATACTAAATCCAGGAAAATGGGTTGAATAAACTCAATTCCTTAGAGTTTACATTTACAATTGAAATTATCGCTTGTTAAAATGGTCCGCGAATGACAATTTGGGAAATAGCCGTCGGTTTTGATTCAAATAAAACCTTTGTCTTAGACCAAGTGTCAATAAATAATTCCGATTTCCTATAATTATTTAAATCGGATTCAGAGTCCCAATAACTATATGTAGTTAGTTGATTGGGCTGTTTTAGATTTTGTAGTAACCGCAAACCCTGATTACCAGGAAATGAACGTATTTTACCAGAAGAAGCATCAAATAGGCTAAGGAATGTATCAATTTCCTCCTCTCTGAATGTCATAATTACTATTCTTTCAATCATGAATTATCAATAAATTCTAACATTACGTTTTTACCTTCTAGTAATTCCAATAATTGAGCAGCAGATCCGGCATTGACCGCTACTTGCATCAACCCTCCATGTCCAAAAGTGCATATGGGATTTCCTTCTGGAACATCGTTATAGTCTAAACTTAACCGGTTGATTTCCGTGTAGTGATTTATCATTAGCCTGAATTTTCGCTGATTTCTCAATAATTCGAAATCACGATAATTTAAATTAAAATAGGCATTGCCAAAAAAATCATTGTAGATCACCGTTAGCCGTAAAACATTACCGGAAATAGTAGGCTCAGGCATATTAACGCGATAAACCGAATCTTTTGGTTGAAAAATGGTTTTTACATCGTAATCGCGCTGAATTAGGGAAGATACTGCAGGTATAAAAACTTGCAACAAAGGATTAACTACGGGTTCCGTTGGAGTAATTTGAAAATATGTGGCATTCTCACCTGCAGGATCATCAAAAAGCAATGGCAAAACCCCATTATCTGGTGCTAAAAAAAACTGATTTCCATAACAGCCAAGTACAAATCTTGGAGGTAATTTGGCCAATATACCCACCCGCAGTATATGAATACTGTTATCAGGGAAATGCCCACATACTAGCTTTCCAAAAATCGCTTGTTGCAAAGCATGTCCCTTTCGAAATGGTTGTGGACTAAATACAACGGAAGCAGTAGGGAAATTCTTATATAATTGAATTTGAGATATGGTATGTTCAGGGGCTTCAAATCCAAAATCTGTAATTAAATGTATAATCGCATTACCCATGAATTCCCCGTTTATTCTATTCCCTTTGCAAATATACCTATTAATTTTTGGTGGAAAAGTCTTGTAAAACGGGATGGCTATAATCTTCTACACTTTCTTTCATAGCACCTATCTTTGAAATATAAACATTTTAAATTTGTCTGAAAAAATTTATACCCTGGAGGTTATCGATCCTCAAACATTTTACGGTCCTAATAATTTGTATTTGGATTTAATAAAATCGAGATTTCCGAAGTTGCAATTCCTTGCCCGTGGTGAGCAAATAAAAATTGTAGGCGATATTCAGTCCTTGGAAGATTTTGGTGAAAAAATGCGCTCTATGGAAATTCTATTTGCCAAAAGAAATGAGTTTAATGAGCAGTTAATATTAGAAGCACTGGGCGGAATCGACCCTGTTTCTGCAGTATTAGGTAAACCTAATGAGGATGATTCTAAAGATGTTTTGCTCATTGGAACACGAGGTCAAAAGATTAAGGCGAGAACCAAAAATCAACGGAAAATGTTGGATGCGGCGAAAAAGAATGACATCGTTTTTGCTATTGGCCCCGCTGGAACCGGAAAAACCTATACGGCAGTGGCAATTGCCGTTTTAGCATTAAAAGAAAGGGAAATTCGACGAATAATTTTAACAAGACCCGCAGTGGAAGCGGGGGAGAATCTTGGTTTTTTACCAGGAGATTTAAAAGAGAAGATCGATCCATATCTAAGACCTTTATATGATGCCTTAGAAGACATGATTCCATCCGATAAATTGAAGAGTATGGTAGAATCTCGTACTGTGGAAATCGCACCATTGGCTTTTATGCGAGGTAGAACCTTGGACAATTGTTACGTTATTTTGGATGAAGCTCAAAATAGCACGGATTTACAATTAAAGATGTTTTTGACGCGAATGGGCCCAAATGCAAAATTGATAATTACTGGCGATTTATCGCAAATTGACCTACCAAGAAAACAAATGAGCGGTTTGGGTAAAGCATTGCGTATCCTAGATAATATAAAAGGTATTAGTATAATTCAGTTAGATACTGATGATGTAGTGAGGCATCGATTAGTCAAAGATATTATACAGGCATACGACAAAGAAGCTGATTGTGAAAAAGATAGATGATTTAAATGTTAAATAGCTATTATTTTTGAATTGTATGAGCGAATTAAAAGCATTAACGGCAACAAACTATTTCTTTAAAAATCAAATCGCTTTCTATCGGGGTAAAGTTCGCGATGTCTATCATTTAAATAAAGGTTTTTTGGCAATTGTAGCATGCGATCGTATTTCTGCGTTTGATCATGTATTGCCAAGAAGTATACCATTTAAAGGCCAAGTATTGAATGAAATTGCATCCCTGTTTTTAAAGCAAACCGCTGATATTGTTCCTAATTGGTTAATCGAAACACCAGATCCACATGTCTCCTTTGGATACAAAGCGGATGCGATCGCTATTGAATTTGTTGTAAGAAACTATTTAACCGGTCATGCTTGGCGTGTTTACAAAGAAGGGGGTAGGATGTTATGCGGGAATAAACTTCCCGATGGATTAAAGGAAAATGATAAACTTCCACAACCCATTATTACCCCTTCCACTAAAGCGCATACGGGTCACGATGTGGATATTTCTTATTCCGAAATTATAGAACAAGGAATTGTTGAAAAGTCTAAACTCGATGAATTGAATGAAATTGCCCTTCAGTTATTTAAGCGTGGTTCAGAATACGCCGATAACCAAAATCTCATTTTAGTTGATACTAAATACGAATTCGGAATCAGAGATAATGCAATAATGTTGATTGATGAAATTCACACCCCGGATAGTAGTAGATTTTTCTATAAAGAAAGTTATCAAGACTTGCAACAAAAAGGGTTACCCCAACGTCAATTAAGTAAAGAATTTGTACGAGAATGGTTGATGGCTAATGGATTTCAAGGCAAAGAAGGCGAATTGATACCAACATTAACGGACGAATTTGTTAATAGCATTACGGATCGATATGAAGAATTGTACAAAGCAATGGCAGGAAGAGAAATCCAACGACGTTCGTATCAAAATATCGACGATGAAATTGAAGCCAATATTAATCTCTGCATTTCTAAATACTTGTAAAATGAAATTTAAATTAGGTTTATCTGTTTTTAGTCTCTGGACAATATTCCAAATAAATTCAGTATGTGCTCAGACGGTCACTACAGTTTTGGGTAGTCAATATCAGGGAAGCGGACAATACACAGGCCAATCAAATGTGGCAACAGCCGATGAATTATTAAGTCTTCCAGAAGGCGTTTGCGTAGATGTTAATGGAAAATTGTTTGTATCGGATCAACATAATTTATGTGTGATTGATGGAGGTAGATCTATTGGAAGAGGTGGATTTATGGGAGATCCAAATGAGCCCGGTGCTGTTGGTTCAGATGATGGAACGGGTATTGTTTCTCGATTTAGTTCACCTACCGGTATCGCAGCCCATCCTTCCAGTAATGATATTTTTGTTTGCGATCGTGATAATGGAATGATTCGTAAATCCAGTAAATTCGTTAATGTTTCAAACCCTGCCGTAGTTTCATGGGTTGCGGGTCAATATACCTTCGAAGGCGATCATAAAGATGGCGCAGCTTCTGCAGCATATTTTGCAGCTCCTCAAGATATTGAAATAAATTCTAAAGGTGTGATAATTGTAAGCGATTTTGGAAATGATTGTATACGATTGATCAAATCCGGAATTGTAAGTACTGTTGCAGGTTTGGCTAAAACACCAGGGGATGCTACAGGAACAGGCACATCTGCTCGTTTCGATGCTCCATATGGAATTGGCTTAGAAAATGACAGTATTGTATTGATTGCCGATCGAAATAATAAGAAAATCAAACGCCTTAATATTAATTCAGGGGTAGTAACAAATGTGGTGACTTCCGGATTGGATATGCCTACCGATGTGGTTTTTGCAAAAGGTAAATTATATATAGCCGATGGAAACTGCATTCGTGTATGGGATGGCTCTAATTTAAAAGTATATATTGGAAGTGATGTTCAAGCTGGTTATAAAGATGGTACGGGTTCAGGGGTATTGTTTAATACTATCAATCATTTAACATTTAGGAATTCCGATGAATCAATCTATGCTG
The DNA here is from genome assembly GCA_964554385.1 of uncultured Flavobacteriaceae bacterium. Classification (GTDB taxonomy): domain Bacteria; phylum Bacteroidota; class Bacteroidia; order NS11-12g; family UBA955; genus JAGKXC01. The sequence continues at coordinate 42,236 of CAZKOM010000001.1, forward strand.
TTGATATGGGCAATAATGTGTTGCGAAAAATCACTTTGGTAGATGCTCCAGTTCCATCTTTTGAAGCGAATAACGTTACACCTGTGGTTAATCAAACCGTAGAAATCAAAAGTACTTCCACCAATACCACTAGTCAAACTTGGACTATCACTCCTTCAAGTTACACCTTGAAAGCGGGGTCGTTGGATACCGATAAAGTTATATATGTATCGTTTAATTCTACAGGTACTTATACCGTTTCATTAAAGGCTACTAATATTTCAAGTTCTGAAGTAATCACAAAAAACAATTATATCAGTGTTTCGAATATCACAACAGTTAAACCCAATGCCGACTTCACCGCTGATATAATAAATCCATTAAAAGATCAAGCAGTACGGTTGGTCGATTTGTCATCTAACAATCCCACCTCTTACAACTGGACAATTACTCCAAATACCATTACGTTTTTAAATGGTACAACGGCAACATCTCAGTTTCCAGTAATCAAGTGCAATGCACTAGGAAGTTACACCGTAAAATTAGAAGCAACCAATGCTAACGGAACTGGAACGGTTACTAAGAATCAGTATATCAATTGTGTAGTAAATAGCGTTGATCATAAAATTAACAATTCAACTGTAATTTCAGTTTATCCAAATCCTGCTCAGAACTACGTATATCTTCAAGGAATTCAAGAAATTACTTCGTTAAATGTTTTCAATATGTATGGGTCTATATTACCGGTAAATTTCGTAGGGAATAAAATTGATCTAAGTAACTTATCTTCGGGTATATATTGGATACATGGAATCGATACAAATCAAAGAATTTTCAAATCCAAGGTGATAGTATCTAGATAGTATCATTCAATTCAATACTATTTAATCATAGTGATTTGGTTTTAAAAAGATATTTTTTATCAATACCACAAGGCATCAAATTTCAATTTGGTGCCTTTTTGTTAATTTATGTTTTTGAAATAGTACTAAGATTAATTTTTGTATTCTTTTCATTTGAACTACATACTGTACCCTATGTAATGTATCATTCTACAATATTGGGGTTCCCGCTAGATTTATCAGTCACCGGATATTTGATGATTTTTCTAAATATCGTATTAGTAATTCGGAAATTTGGTGTTTCAAAAAAACTAAAATGGCCTTGGATTCAATGGGTTTGCTTAAAATCATATACTTGGGCAATTCGCTTAGTTTTCATGTTACATGTTATTATTCTCATTACAGATATTTTCTTGTTTCATTATTGGCAATGGAGAATAAATTCTCAGGCAATTATGTACTTATCTAATTGGAAAATTATTTTAAAAACACTGCCTTCATTTGTATTTGTAGGAATAGCGTTAATTCTCGGTGTGATTTTATTTGTTATTTTTCATCGTCCTCGGATTTCCCCTATAGTTTTAATTGAAAAAAAAACGCAATTATCGGTTTTTAATCTATGCCTATTGCCCTTGTACTTTATTTTTGCAAGAGGCGGAATTTCTGACACACCAATTAATTTAGGTTCTGTATTAAAAGAAGGTAGCCTATCTGTTAAAGTATCTTCTATCAATGGTGTTTGGAATGCCTTAAATTCTTTATCAAATACAACTTCACTGTTTTCAATTAATAAACTGTTGGTGGATGAAAAAAATGAAGAAGATGCATATAAACGGTATAATCCAAATTATCACTGGTCCGATTCCCTAATATCAACCAAAGTAAAATCGTTTTGGCTTAATGATTATAACTCTAAGCCCAATGTTCATCTAATTATTTTAGAAGGAATTAATCAGCACTGGTTGGAACGAAAAAATACACCCTTAATTCAATTGAAGAAATTGAGCGCGAATTTTTTAAGTTTTTCCAAATGTTATGCGGTAGGGGATAGAACGGATAAAGGGTTGGCCTCCATAGTTGCAGGGTGGTCTGGAGAACCTGGACCGGGAATTATGTTTTCACCGGATCGTTGGAATAACTTACAGGGATTGCCCAATATATTAAAATCAAGCAACTATACTTCTGAATTTTGGTATGGTGGGGATAATGATTTTGCAAATTATGGTGCCTTTTTAAAAACAATGGGTTATAATAATCTCTATGACATCAATTTTATTGATGATGTCAATATTAATAATTATCAAAATAACAATAATACATCAATCAGTCTAACACACCCTAAAAAAATCAAATGGGGGTACTCCGATATTTCAACCGCAGAGTTTATGATTAATTCAAATCAAAAAAATAAACAACTCGGGTTTTCAAAAACTTCAGCAACTAGGCCATTATTTAGAACTTGGTTAACATTGTCAACACATGAACCGTTTGATATTGTCGGTGATTTAGCCCGTAAATCAGACAAACAGTTATTTGTATCATCCATGAAGCATTTGGATTCTGCAATTTTTAATTACATAAGTTCATTATCAGAAGATGCGGATCTATGGGAAAATAGTCTAGTCATAATTGTATCTGATCATGGTAAAGTTTTTGGTTTGGAAGATTTACCTTGGTCAGAGGCTGAATTTTTTAGAATCCCATTATTAATTGGTGGGGGAGCATTAAATGAAAAATTGATTGGTAAAAAATGGAATTCAATTGTCAGCCAATCAGACTTGTATGCCACTTTGTCTTATTTACTGACAGACAATAGTTTCGGATCAAATAAACCTTGGGGGCGACCTATGTTTAATTTCAATGGTTTTAACCAGGCAATGTGTTTTAAAGGAGATTATTCCTTATTGATTGAGGGCGATCATGAAAATTTAGGTCATATTCAAGAATTCGCTAATTCAATGAATTACATTGAGTTACAAAGGAAATCGTTGCAATCAAAAATAATTCGAAAATATTTTCGTTAATACATGTAACAAAATGTCTTGTAATGTTGTCTATGTAATAAATGGCATCCATTTTGTTAAATTAAATTGTCATGAACAAGAGAACCAAGAACATACTCATTATTGTCTTACTTCTACTTGTAAATATTGTAGGTTTTTATATCGCCAATAGTTATTTTACTGGCTCCTACTGTGATAACTGCGAAACTGCAAAAAGTGTATTTTCCGATTGGTTCGGTACTAAAGCTACATTGGAACAAACTGCGAAGTGGATTGACTCTTTTGCGAATTTATTGAGGATTTTTAAAGGGGTTTAAAGTAAAGTTGGTAGAACAAATCGACCAATTAATAGACAATGTAAAAACCTTTGTATTAAGGTATAAATTATATCATTTATTTTTCTGGGCTATTTATTTGATCTCGGCGGCTCTAATCTTACCCGTTTCAAATAACATTGGAATTACTGTAATTAAACAGTTACCAATATTTGTATTACATGCAATTGTAGTTTATGTTAATTTCAATATCCTGATTCCCCGGTTTTTATTGGTTAGAAACTATTTGTATTATGTTGTAGGAGTTGTATTATTGGTGTTTTCGGTTACCTTTCCAATTGCAATTATTATACATACGATAATTGAAAATCATGAATTTCAGTCCATGGTTTGGTCACCAATTTTCTTGTATTTGCTAGCATTAAGTGTTTTGTTCTCTGTAATACTCACCATGTTGTTAAAATTTTTAAAACAATGGTATGAAGATCAACGAATAAGCAGAGAATTAACCAAAGTACAATTGGAAACGGAATTGAAGTTTTTAAAAGCCCAAATAAATCCACATTTCTTGTTTAACTCTTTGAATAATTTATATGCATTAACCTTAAAAAAATCTGATTTAGCACCTGAAGTTGTTTTGCGACTTAGTGATATTCTTCGATATGTATTATATGATACTAATTTAGGTTCGGTTGATATTCAAAAGGAATTGTCACATTTACGTGATTTTATTGAATTAGAGAAAATACGATTAGGGGATAGAGTAAAAATTACTGTAGACTTGGTTGAGCCTCCGGTTGATATGAATATTGAGCCAATGCTATACCTTACTTTGTTAGAAAACGCCTTCAAACATGGATCAAATGGATTAACGGATGAGGCATGGGTAAGTGTTCATGGATTCCCAACGTTAGACGGATATTCGATGAAAATAGAAAATTCGATAACCAAAGGAATAGTTAAATTAAATTCGGATATCGGCGGAATTGGTTTGGAGAATTTAAAAAAACGATTGACATTAACCTATGGAGATAATTTCAATTTGAAAATCAATCATTTAGAAGACTCCTATTCTGTATTACTAGATATAAAATTAATAAATAAATAGCTATGAATTCTAACATCAAATGTGTTTTAATTGAGGATGAACCATTAGCACAGGAAGTTCTTCAAGCGCATATAAGTAATCACCCCCAATTTGAGATAATTCAGATTTTCAATAATGGAATAGATGCAAAAAATTGGTTGATAGAAAATGAGGATATCCCTGATGTAGTGTTTACAGATATCGAAATGCCAGGATTAAATGGTTTAGAACTTACACGCGGACAATATCCAGCCCCTTATGCCATTATTTTCACTACCGCGCATCCAAATTTTGCTACTGATGCATTTGAAATTGAAGCACTGGATTATTTACTGAAACCAATTGCTCCAGATCGTTTTTCTAAGGCGATCAAGAGAATTGAAGAATACGTGGCATTGAAAAAGAATGTAGATAAAGAAAGTAGTTTAGATAAGGACTTCATATTCATTAAAGTAGATGGTCAACATCAGAAAGTGTATTACAGCGATATTTATTTTGTTGAAGCATTTGCTGATTATGTAAAAATTTGGTTGTCGTCTGACAAAAGAATTGTTACGCTTCAAACCATGAGGAATATGGAAAATGCTCTGCCCAAATCAAATTTTTTAAGAATCCACAGAAGTTATATCGTGGCTTTGGATAAAATCGAGAGCATTCAAAATTCTAACTTATTGCTAGCCGGAAAACAATTACCCATCGGGAAAAATTACAAGGATGCGGTATTGGAATTAGTTAATAAGTCAAGACTCTAGAAATTGTGATTTTTTCAAGACAATTCCATGACAATCAATGGCCTAGAATTGCTAAATTTTGTATCTTTTTCTGTCACCTATATGTAAAAAATAATTTTCCAAAACAAGTTGTATTTAATTTTAAGTAACTGAATATCAATTTTTTATAACACAATTGTGTGTAGCATTTTGGAATATTGTTTGTTCGCTTGAACAATAAGGTAAAATATTTGGTTATGAATTAAGTTAATAATGTCAACAACCTAAACCAATTATTCTGCAACCTAATCGAATGTATCGTGAGCAAACTGGATTACAACAAGATTAAAAACTTTGCCGCTGCGAAGAGAATTCCAATTAAGGAATTAGCAAAACGGTGTGACTTAAGTGAACAAGGATTTCACTACATGCTTAAAAAACAAACCATGAGAGTTGACACCTTGGAGAAAATTTGCGAAACATTGGGTGTTTCTATGTACGAGCTGTTTGATGATTCTACGGAGAGTATTTTGTCTACTGTAGTTTCAGGACAGCAAGGTAATCATCAAAAAGAAATGCTTGATCGTCTCGACAAAATTATTGAATTATTGAAAGTAGAAAAATACCATTTTCAATAATTACTAACTATCCCTTGATAACTCAGCATAGCTAAATCTTTAGTTGTGCTGAGTTTTTCATTTAATAGGGTACTGTCACTGCCTTCTGCATTTATTAGCCATGGTAGTACATTCTCTGTTGGGATATTTCCTACGAGTTCATCCTTGGCCATGGGGCATCCTCCAAAGCCAGCCATCGCACCATCAAACCGCCTACAACCCGATGCATAGGCTGCTTTTACTTTAGACTCCCATTCTAAGGGTTTTGAGTGTAAATGAATTCCTACCTGCAAATGGGGTAACTTACGAGTTACATCTGTAAATATGGAAGAAATGTTTTCTGGTGTTGCATTGCCTATCGTATCTGCTAAACTAATAATTCTAATACCTAATGCCGCAATCTTTTGCCCCCAATCTACTATCTCATCGGCATTATATGGATCGCCATAGGGGTTGCCAAATGCCATACTTAAGTAAGCTACAACTTCTTTGTTTGATGCTGCAGCAATATCTTGGATTTTAGCTAATCGTCGATAGGCTTCTTCACGACTAGCATTTGTATTTCTTCGTTGGAAGGTTTCACTTATTGAAAAAGGATAACCTAGATAGCTTACATTAGAGAAGGATGCCGCTCTAAGCGCACCGCGTTCATTGGCAATTATTACTAATAATTTAGTTGCAGAATTTATTGAACTAATTGCATGCAATACCTCAGCAGTGTCGGCCATTTGTGGAATAGATTCAGGATTAACGAAACTTCCGCAATCCAAAACATCAAAACCAATGGTCAGTAAATGCTTTAAATAATTGATTTTTATTTCGGTAGGAATAAATTGTTTGATGCCTTGCATGGCATCTCTAGGGCATTCCACATAAATCAAATCCTTTACCTCTTCCATGGTCAATTCCCGATAAATACAATGCAATTTAAGTAATTATTCTCTGAGAATAATCCCAAATTAGCAAGGCATCGATTTTATAAATGGTCAAAGAAATATTGACAAACTTTTTTATATAAATGCGCACGATCGGGACCTATCACATTGTGTTTATGTCCAGGATAAACAAAATAATCTAGATTAGCGTTTCCAGATTTAACACAAGCATTTAAGAACATCAAAGAATGTTGCCATACAACAACATTGTCATCTGCTCCATGAATCATTAATAATCGGCCTCTCAAATTTTTAGCTTGATTAACAAGGTTGTTTTCGGCGTATCCAGTTGGATTTTCCTGGGGTTTATCCATGTACCTTTCGGTATACATGATCTCGTAATATTTCCAATCAATAACTGGACCACCAGCAACGCCAACTTTATAATTACCTGCGGCTCTTGTCATTAAACTGGTTGTCATAAATCCACCGAAACTCCATCCATGAACACCAATTCTTGAACTATCAACCCAAGTTTGTTGTTTCAACCATCGTAATGCGGCTAATTGGTCTTGCATCTCAACGTCACCCAGTTTTCTGTGGGTGGCATTCTCAAATTCCAATCCACGATGTGCTGATCCTCTATTGTCAATGGTATAAACGATGTAACCTTTGCTGGCAAGGAAATGCATCCACAAACTTCCACCACCCAACCAACTGTTAGTTACCATTTGAGCATGAGGTCCACCATAAACATAAACCACTACAGGATACTTTTTAGTGGGATCAAAATTATACGGTAAAAAAGTACGAGAGTATAAATCATTACCATTGAAATTCTGTTTTTGTATTTTTATCTCACCCAAAGCATATTTGTCTAGAGGGTTTTTTGAACTGTAAAGGTTAACTGGGCTTGTAGCTGCGTTTGATTTTGGTTCTGTGTTTAATACAACCAACGACATTGGATTTTTTAAATCTGTATGGTAAATCACTAAATATTTACCGCCTAAACTCAAGAATCCAGTGTTAGTTCCGGTTTGTAATTCATTTCCAGTAATATTCCAATGGTTGGTTTCAGGTGTTTTACCCTTGTTTTTTACTTTTGGATCTGGAAAAGTTCCATAGTAATAGTTTCTATCCAATGGACTATTTGCGGTGCTTTGATAAATAAAAGCTTTACCATTGGCAGCAAAGCCTAAGAATTGAGTGACTTCCCATGGTCCGTTGGTCAATTGAGTGATTTTTGGAGAGTTATTTCCTGTTAAAAATTCAAATAGATATAAATGATTGAAGCCATTGCCTTCGTGCTCCAAAATGAAGTTTGTATTTGAGTTTGGTAGGAAAATAGGACCATTTTCAGGTTCTACATATTTGGGGTGTGAGAGTGTGAAATCCGTTGAAACTAGAAGTCCCGATTCAGTACTGTATTTTCTCAACTCCATTCTATTCTGCTCTCTATTCACCCAAGAAATGTATAAAAACTTTTCATCGGGAGTAAAAGTTAAATTCGTTAGAAATTGATCATAACTTCCTTCACATTTTACATAGACTAATTTTTTACTTAGCGGATCGAAAATCCCAACAGTTACGGTGTGGCTGCTATCTCCGGCCATGGGATATCTGAATTGATCAGACTTAGCAGGCCGCTTACTAATATCAAACAACGGATATTCAGGAATTCTGAGTTCGTCCATTCGATAAAATGCTAATTTCTTTCCTTGTTTCCCCCAAAATAAACCTTTTGAAATTCCAAATTCATTCTGATGAACTGATTGTCCGTATACAATACCTTTCCCGCCATCCTCAGTCACTTGATACACAGTTGTTGCATATTTTCCAGAGCTTTTATCAGTTTCTGTCCATCCTTCCAATTGTTGAACATAAATGTTATCATTTGCAACAAATGCCAACCAATGGTTATTATCTGAAATTTCTTGTGCAACAACATCCAATTTTACGGATTGATCTTGTAAATAACCTTCGTCAAATGCAAATCGTGAATTAAGTAATAATTTAAATGTTGGTTTACCAGAATTCTCAATTGTTTTATCCCAAATATTAATAATCGAATTATTGTAATTAAACCATCCAGAGGTCGCAGATGTCCAATTGATTAAAGGAAAACGTGTTGACTTACTTACGGGTAGTTTGATTGTTGATGACAATAATGCGTTAAAAGAATCTCTGCTTATTAAAAATGTTTTACTATTTAATGTCTGATAATAATTATTTAAAGAATAGCCCCATAAAGTATCATTTATTACCATGGTAAACGTTGATTCTCCTTTCCAACGAAACGATGGCGGAGGTTGAGGATTATTTACAGATTGAAAACACTCTTGTAAGCTGATAAATTTTTTTGATTGACCCGTTGCAGGATCGGTTACTATACCACCAGCGAAAGGGTCGTTATTGATCAGTTTTTCGGAGTCTCCTTGAGAGAATAATAATTGGCTAATTCCTCCAACTATTAACAATAACACCGTTTTTCTTATTATCATGATGAGATATAATTTAGTTTGTTGCAAATTTGCCGTAAAATATTCATATGAGCCTACAAACAATCATAGAAAATGCTTGGAACGATAGAGATTTATTAAAAAATCCTGAAACAATAGCGGCAATTGAAACCGTAATTGCTGATTTGGATTTAGGGAAATTAAGAGTTGCAGAGCCACTACCATCGGGCGATTGGCAAGTGAACGATTGGGTAAAAAAAGCAGTAATTTTATATTTTCCAACTCGTAAAATGGAAGTAATGCATGCTGGGCCAATGGAATTTTATGATAAAATGCCATTGAAAAAGAATTATGAACAATTGGGAATTAGGGTTGTACCTCATGCTGTAGCTCGATATGGTAGTTATATTTCTCCTGGTGTTATTTTAATGCCAAGTTATGTAAATATTGGTGCATACGTAGATCAGGGTACGATGGTTGATACATGGGCTACCGTTGGAAGTTGTGCTCAGATTGGTAAAAATGTTCATTTAAGCGGAGGTGTGGGTATCGGCGGAGTGTTGGAACCTGTTCAAGCTTCACCCGTGATTATTGAAGATGATTGCTTTATCGGAAGCAGATGTATTGTTGTGGAAGGTGTTCGCGTTGGAAAACAAGCTGTATTAGGAGCTGGTGTAACATTAACTATGAGTACTAAAGTAATTGATGTTGAAACGGGTGAAGAATTACCAAAAGGATTTATACCAGAACGCAGCGTAGTAATTCCGGGAAATATTAAAAAAGTTTTTGCGGGTGGTGAATTTTATGTTCCTGCCGCACTTATCATCGGAAAAAGAAAAGCATCAACGGATTTAAAGACTTCTTTGAATGATGCATTACGTGAACACAATGTTTCTGTTTAATGCTAATATTTTGTTGATTTTGAGTACTACTGTTGCATTAATACTTAACTAGTTTATAATTGAATTTAAGTAAGTTAATCGAATTTTGAATTCATCGATTTTACATATTGGTTTCGATGCTAAACGCTTGTTTTTCAATTCATCCGGATTAGGAAATTACAGTAGAACTTTAATTGAAAATTTAATATTTCAATCAGATCGTGAACTTCAACAATTTAAAATTTCTCTTTTTACACAGAAACAACCGGGTTTAAAATTCGCAAACAATTATCCTCAAATTGGAAATGCCTTATTGGATAATAGAGTATCCGTTTACACTCAACAGTCCTTCAATCCAATTTGGAGAACATGGGGTATGGGGAAAGCCGTACATAAATTGGGTATGGATGTATTCCATGGGTTATCCAATGAAATACCTCAAGATTTGCCCAAAGGAATAATGTCGGTGGTTACTATTCACGACGTACTGTTTAAGCAATTCCCTAAGCAATACTCCTGGTTAGATCGAAGAATATATGATTATAAAACGGCGTATGCCTTAAAGCACGCACATAAGATTATCGCCACTTCCCATGCTACAGCTAATTCAATCAGGTCGTATTACTCTATCCCTTTATCCAATATTCATGTAATTTATCAATCAATTCAATCAGAGTTTTTTGAAACTGGAATTGAAAATGATCTAACGGAGCAATCTGCGATAACATCGGATTATATTTCTCAAATTCTTACATCGGCACCCTACATCATTTATCATTCTACATTTAATTACAGAAAAAATCATTTACGGTTGCTGAAGGCATTTAACTTAATAAAAGATCAAATTGATTTTAACTTGGTATTGCCGGGTTTCATGGGACATTCATGGAAATCGGTAAATGCTTACATCAAAGAAAATCAATTGGAGAATAGGGTTGTAGCGATGGGGGCGGTTTCCACTAATCTATTGATTACCTTAATGCATAAGGCAAAAGGATTTATTTATCCATCGTTGAATGAAGGATTTGGAATTCCGCTGGCAGAAGCAGCCGCCATGAAATTACCGTTTATGGTTTCCGATATACCCGTATTTAAAGAATTAATAGGTCAAGAATCCGATTTTTTATTTAAAGCGGAGGATATCAATTCAATTGCAAAGGCATTATTGTTTTTGAACGAAATAAATAAAACAACAGATGTAGATGCAAATTGGGCTCAATTGCATCAGTCGATTATAAATAAAACGCATCCGAAACAAGTGGCAGGGCAGCTGATGGAAATCTATCAATCGTAATTATTTTATAAATTACTTTTGAAAATTTTAACAGCGATAGCCAATAACACTACGCCGAAAGATTTTCTCATGGCTAACAGACCTGCCTGACCTATTTTAGATTCTATCCAACCGGTTGCCTTTACCACAATGAAAATAAATAGCAAGTTGGGAAGAATGCCAAGTAATATTGTTGTTTCATTGTAGATGGCTTTTAAGGATAGTATGGTTGTAAGTGTACCTGTACCCGCTACTAAAGGAAAAGCAATAGGTACTACGGAACCACTGGGAATTTCTGGATCTGTTTTAAAAATATCAATGCCCAAAACCATTTCCAAGCCTAGAATAAACATCACAATGCTACCAGCAACGGCAAATGACGCTTTATCAACCCCCAAAAAATTCAAAAGAAATTCTCCGGCATACAAAAAACTGATCATCAGAATACCTGCTGCGATAGTGACTTTACTCGCATGGATATCAGGGATTTTTTTCTTTAATGATATTATTACCGGAACCGATCCAAGCATATCTATTACGGCAAATAATGTAAAGGCAACGGTGGTAATCTGACTAAGTTCCATAGGTTTAACTAAATGGTGAATTGGGTTCTTTGGCTATAACATTATAGGTTAATTTATCTGCTAATCTTGGGAATAGTTTATTGATCCAAACAGCTAATTTTCCTTGCAGTGTTAATATTAAATACATTCGTCTTTTTTCAATTGCATTGAGTACTTCAATTGCAACTTCTTCGGAAGACATTAAATTCTTTTCGTTTAACGGTGATTCATCTTGGGTTTTACCTTCAGAATTCAGTGCCGTTTTCCGAATATTGCTGGCAGTATATCCAGGACAGGCAATTAACACGTGAACTCCAGTTTTTAAATTTTCGCAACGCAAACTTTCTAAAAATCCTTGCATCGCAAATTTGCTTGCGCTGTAGCCTGTGCGCGCAGGCAATCCTTTAAATCCAGCAATTGACGAAATACCCACTACGCTGCCTCTATTTTTCAGTAATTCAGGCATTGCATATTGAGTACAATATACCGTACCCCAAAAATTAGTATTCATCAATTTTTCCAACACCTCAGAATCGGTATCCTTAAATAAACCACGCATACTAATCCCAGCGTTATTAATTAAAATATCCAATCGACCTAAGGAATCGATACCTCCCTCAATAAATCGTTTACAATCTGTTTTTAAACTAACATCCCCTCTACAAATAAAAACTACGGCACCCAACTTCTCACATTCCTTGGCTGTTTCAGTTAATGCTTCCAAATTTCTAGCCATCAACGCTAGGTTAAATCCGCGTTTTGCAGATTCAATGGCTAGTGATTTTCCAATTCCACCACTGCTTCCTGTTATGAATACGGTTTTTTTTTGCATTAGGATTTCCATTTAATCGAACATCCAACAGCAGGGACCTCCGGATAATCGATTTCTAAGCCATCCAAAGTATATTCAATTGCATCTTCTAAATATACCTGCATCACGGCATTGGAATTTTCCCAGTTGTCATCAATAGCTCCTTTATATACTAATTCTCTTTTGCTATTAAACAAAAATACTTCTGGAGTTCTTTGCGCACCAAGTGATTTGGCAACAGACTGATTTTCATCAAGTAAGTATGGAAAAGGCATGTTTAATTGTTTATGCAATTGTTGCATTGCGTCCAGTCCATCCTGAGGGTAAGCTACGGTATCATTAGCACTAATTGCCATTACACCTAAATTATCTTCCTCATACTTGTTAGCTAAACTTATCAATCTAGACCAATAAGCTTGCGCGTACGGACAGTGATTGCAACTTACAATTATTAAAAGTGCATATTTATCAGCAAAATCATAACTGTTTACAGTTCTTCCATCGGTAGATGGCAATTCAAAATGCGTTAAAGTATCACCAATATTCATATTACAAAGTTACAATTATTACCCATTGATAATTTTGAAATTGATGTTGTTCGATAGGCGCGCATTATCGTAATTTGTAAGTTCATGGAGCAGTTTATTGTTTCGGCCCGAAAATACCGACCCACTACGTTTGAAGATGTAGTAGGGCAGAAACATGTGGCGGAAACGTTGATGCATGAAATCAACAATAATAAACTAGCCCAAGCTTTTTTATTTACAGGTCCGAGGGGGGTAGGTAAAACTACCTGTGCACGGATTTTGGCTAAGGTTATTAATACCCAAGAAAATTCTGATCCCGATCAAGATTTTGCATTTAATATTTTCGAGATGGATGCTGCTTCCAATAGTGGAGTAGAAGATATCCGAAATCTAATTGAACAGGTGCGAATTCCGCCGCAAGTTGGTAAATACAAGGTATATATTATTGACGAGGTACACATGTTGTCACAAGCAGCATTTAATGCTTTCTTGAAAACTTTAGAAGAACCTCCGGCGTATGCAATTTTCATTTTAGCCACAACAGAAAAGCATAAAATTCTACCAACTATTTTAAGTAGATGTCAGGTGTTTCATTTTAATCGTATAGAAACGATTGATATGGTGAATCACCTAAAAGGAATTGCTGAAAAAGAAGGTGTATTTGCCGATGAAGATTCTTTGCATTTAATCGCGAGAAAGGCGGATGGGGGACTTAGAGATGCGTTGAGTATGTTTGACCAGTTGGTGAGTTTTGGTGGCGGTAAGATAATTTATGAAACAGCGGTTGAAATACTCAGTGTATTGGATACGGATGTGTTTTTTGAATTGGTTAACGACTTATTAGACAATAATGTAGCCAACACATTGTTGATGTACGATAAAGTAATTCGAAAAGGATTCGATGGTTCCATTTTTATTGGTGGTTTAGCAGCACACTTTCGGAATTTGGCCGTTTCTAAAGACTCCAAAACAGAAAATCTCTTGGATGTTTCAGCAACCTTTAGGCAGAAGTATCTTGAACAGTCAAAACGCAGTAGTTTCTCCTTTATCCTCAATGCTTTAAATTTAGTTAATGAAGCAGACGAGAAATATAGAAACAGTAGAAATCCTCGATTGATGGTAGAATTGCTGTTAATGAAATTAGCCAATTTGAATGCCTTAATTGCGGTTGCTCCAGCTTGGGAAGACTTAAAAAAAAAACTTAACCAAGGCGGAGTATCGCAGTTAGGATCAGGCGCCTCTCAAATTCGAACGGCAAACGACCGATTGCAAGCCGTAATTATTGAAGAAAAAGACACAAAATCTACGGATATTCCCAAAATTCAATCTAAAGCTAATGAAGTACTTGGCGGAAAATTATCCTCATTTGAAGCGTTTAAACGTCAAAAATTAGCAGAGAAAGCAACTCAATCGGGAGGTAAAAATAACATTCAAGAAAATCAAGAATCTTCCATTAATATTGAACAAAACCTTGATTCAAATTCAGCAAATCAGCAGAAAATAGACAGTAAAATTTCGCTTTCTCAAGGATTAAATGAGCTCAATAACAACGAATTTAATCAGACACAAAATAAAATCCAGCAATTAGAATCATCAGGTAGTTCCACGCAACCGCTGGAAGTGTTTGAAAATGAAATTGATAATTCATCCATTAAACGGGTAACTGTAAGTTCGGAACAATTAAATTCTGCAATTAAACAATTTATTTCTACTCAAGGTGCTCGTGTTTCTTCCGCATTAAAACTGTTGACCTACTCGTTAACTTCTGAAAATTCCTTGAAAATAGTGTTAGGCTCTAAAGCCCAAGAAGGACTCATTGAAGAAGTAAGAGCATCATTAATTCAATTTTTAAATAAAACTTTACCAGTTAAGGTAACAGGATTAGAAACTGAATTAGCTGAGTTGGAGAATACAGAAAGACGACCTTATACCGATAGAGAAAAGTTGGAATATTTAACAAAAAAACACCCTTTATTGGCGAAAACTATTGAAGATCTACAATTGCGAATTCCCTAATCGGCAATTATTCTATTTTTATAGGTTATTTTAGTCGATTTGCTTCTAAAAGCAAGCTTTTATTTGTTATTTTGTGAAAGGATATTCATGCCAAATTTATCGTTTCAAAACACGGAAATTGCCTTTGCCCATAAATCAACGAAAGAGTTGAAGCAGGCAAAAATGTTATTTAAATCCTTCAATTACCCTTGGCTTATTAAACACGGAGATACCTTAGCCAGACTGGCAATTGCAATCGGTTGTAAATCGGTTATCAAAAATACTATCTTCAAGCAGTTTTGTGGGGGAGAATCCATCACCGAATGCGAACAACGAATTCAGTCATTGGCAATTTCCCAAATTGGAACTATTTTGGATTATTCTGTGGAAGGGGAAGAGGAGGAATCTGTTTTTATTGCTACATGCGAAGAGATAAAAAAGACCATTGACAAAGCCGCTGGAAATCCTCAAATTCCTTTTAGTGTATTTAAAGTTACGGGTATTATTGCGTTTGAAATATTGGAAAAAGCTTCAAACCTAATATGTAAACAGAATCAATTACCGAGTTCGGAAATTGGCAAACTATTATCTCCGGATGACGCTAAACATTGGGAACTGGGGGTTGCGAGATTTTTTGATATAGCCAAGCATGCACATTCCAAACAAGTCCGATTGTTTATAGATGCCGAAGAATCTTGGATTCAACCTGCTATTGATCGTTTAGCGGAAGAGGCGATGGAGCTGTACAATATGGAAATGGCAATAATTTTTAATACGATTCAGTTGTACCGTCATGATCGACTTGCGTATTTAAATCACATGATCAATTCCTCTTCTGGATTTTTAGGATTTAAGTTAGTTCGAGGTGCTTACATGGAAAAAGAAAGAGCTAGAGCTAAAGAATTTGGATATGTCGATCCAATTCAACCCAATAAGGCTCCCACGGATGCGGATTACAATGCTGCAGTAAAATTGTGGTTAGAAACCCACGCCCGAGTTTCTGTTTGTATAGGTACTCATAACGAAGAAAGTAGTTTGTTAGGTACACAAATTCAAGCTGCTCAAAATATTGAATCGAATAGTTCCCATGTCTTTTATTCTCAATTATTGGGAATGAGCGATCATATCAGTTATAACCTAGCGCATGCGAAGTATAATGTTTGTAAATACGTACCCTACGGACCAGTGAGTGCCGTGATTCCATATCTAACGCGTAGAGCACAAGAAAATAGCGGAATGGCGGGTCAAATGGGTAGAGAACTTTCCTTGATTAATTCCGAAATAATAAGAAGGAAATCATGAATTCCATCAGCGAGAAAATAAGTAAATGGTCGCCATGGATAGCCTTGGTTGGAATTTTTTACGTGTTAATTGGTGGTTTATTATTACCGTTGAATCCTGGAATTAC
This sequence comes from uncultured Flavobacteriaceae bacterium, assembly GCA_964554385.1. Classification (GTDB taxonomy): domain Bacteria; phylum Bacteroidota; class Bacteroidia; order NS11-12g; family UBA955; genus JAGKXC01. The sequence continues at coordinate 58,541 of CAZKOM010000001.1, forward strand.
CGGAGTAAATAAATCCTTGTTGTATTCGGATTCGGTTCAGACAATTACCGTAAAGACATATCAATTTCCCAAACATACTGTTATAAGGAAGGTTTGGTTAAGAACCACTATTCCCAATAAACAAGGTGCATTTTCATTTTTTGAAGCAAAGGTATTTGCACAAGATAAAGTAGATGTTACCAATACATTTGCAATTCAAACCCATTGTATTTTGGGTAATTCCGATGTGAAATCGCAAGACTTGGATTTATGGGTAGAGTATAACAACGATTTAATTTTCTTGCCCAAGAGTTTTTATTTAAAAAAATCGGTTAAAGATACAATTCAGAAATCGGCAAACTTCGCGGATTTTAATACTAAAGATCGTTTAAATGACAGCAAAGGATTGACCTTTCCTAATCGTGTTACGTTAAATGAGAGTATTCGAAATTTGTTTTATCATGTGCCCATGTGGTTTTCCATGATATTGCTATTGGCAGTAGCTGCCATCTTTGGAATACTATATTTAACTAATGGGAATTTAGAAAATGAGTACCGATTTGATGCTTTAATAAAGGTTGGAATTGTATGTGGCGTGCTCGGTATGATTACTGGTGCCACTTGGGCTAGAGCAACCTGGGGTTCTTGGTGGCCAAAG
>CAZKOM010000001.1:59187-78873 GCA_964554385.1 uncultured Flavobacteriaceae bacterium
TGATCCTAAATTAAATGGGGTTGCAATTGGTATGTTAATGTATTTAGCCTATTTGGTCTTGCGTTCTACCTTAACAGATCCGTATCAAAAAGCCAGAATTTCTGCTATATATTCCGTGTTTGTCTTTCCAATTTTTATTGCATTAATCGCAATTATGCCCAAATTGGCTGAAAATTCACTTCACCCTGGTTCAGGAGATAGTGTTGGATTCAATCAATACGATTTGAATTCTACGTTACGGATGTTTTTTTGGCCCGCAGTTATTTCATGGATTGCTTTGTTCTGGTGGATAGCAGATATTGTATATCGCTTGCGTAAAATAGAAGAATTACAATTACATAAAGAATATGAAGAAAATGTTTAATAAGAGGTTCAAACAACTGTTTTCCCTAGGTTTGTTATTGATTCCATATTTGGTTTCAGCACAAACCGAAACAAATAATATTACTCAAGAGTTGGACTCAAATGCCGCAGAATGGCTTCAAGGCTCCTATCGATATAATACAGTAGTTGCGGTGTTAGCGATAATATTCTTGGGAATTTGGTTTTATTTATTACGCATGAGTCGTAGACTTCGCAGAGTTGAAGAAAAATTAACAAAATGAAAAAATTACACATTGCCTTGTTATTGATTGCCGCTATTGGAATTGCCTCTGTTGTAAGTATGTATGGCAGTACTACTCAATATGTATCGTTCAACGAAGCGCAAGCCATTTATCGTGACAATCCAAGCAAAACGGTACATATATTCTGTAACTTGAACAAGTCCAAAGAGATTGAATATGATCCCCAAAAAAATGCAGAAAAGCTTGTTTTTTACGCCGTTGATTCCCTAGGTGTTGAAAGTAAGGTTATTTTTAACGGTACGATTCCACCGCAATTTCAACAAATTGAAAAATTGGTATTGGAAGGACATGCTATTGAAAATGCTTTTTTTGCCGAAAAAGTACTAACCAAGTGTCCATCAAAATACGAAGAAACCCAAGCATCGGAGCATCCAACAGATATTCCAAAACAATAAATCATGGATACTTCAACAGCTGCACAGAAATTCTTAGGTGAATGGTTATGGATCGGTAATTTAGGCCATTCATTAACGGTAATAGCGTTAATATCTGCAATTCTTAGTACCTTATTCTATTTTGTGAATGAGCAAAATAGAGAAGTCAGTTCTTCGAGTTTCCCTTGGGCGAAACGGTTTTTCCAACTTCATGTACTATCCATAGTAGGCATTTTTATTACACTATTTACTATCATTTTTTATCATCGATACGAATACCATTATGCTTGGAGACATTCATCCAATGCCTTGCCTGTTCATTACATGATTTCCTGTTTTTGGGAAGGGCAAGAGTGTAGCTTTTTGTTGTGGTTGTTTTGGAATTCAATTTTAGGATTAATTCTACAACGGTCCGCTAAAGAATGGGAGAACCCGGTAATGGTGGTAGTAGGTTTTGCACAAATTGCCTTGTCTTCCATGTTGATTGGTTTTCAATTTGGTGATTTCAAAATTGGTTCTTCTCCATTCGATCTTTTACGTGAACAGAGACCTGACCTGTTAAATATTCCAATATTGTCAGAACTTGGAGTTGGTAACTATTTGCAGGTTTTTAAAGATGGAAATGGTTTAAACCCTATTTTACAGAATTATTGGATGGTAATACATCCGCCTACTTTGTTTTTGGGTTTTGCTACAGCATTAGTACCATTTGCGTATTCCATTGCTGCATTATGGAGAGGGAATGAACGAGCATGGCTTTCCCCAGCATTAATATGGAGTTTGGTGTGTGTTGGTATATTGGGATTGGGAATTATCATGGGTGGATTTTGGGCCTATGAGAGCTTATCTTTTGGTGGTTATTGGGCATGGGATCCCGTGGAAAATGCCTCCTTGATGCCGTGGTTAATTATGGCAGCAGCAGCGCATATGGTAGTTATTTCTAGATCTACAGGTCGACATTTATTTACATCCCATTTGTTAATTCAACTTTCATTTTGGTTAGTTTTATACGCAACTTTTCTAACACGCAGTGGGATTTTAGGGGATAGTTCAGTTCATTCCTTTACTGATTTAGGATTGTCAGGTCAACTTTTGCTGTTTTTGTTAGCGTTTTTATCCATTAGTTTATTAGTTATTGTTAAACCAGAATGGCGAGTTAAACTTGCGATATTCTTTTTGTCCCTATTTCTGATTCCAGTAATAGCCGCCTACAACCTGCCCAACAATGCTCATGACACGTTTACATCGGTTGTTAAATATATAGGTGTTATAATTTTCTTGCTTTTTATAATTGTTTACGTGTGGATGCTATATCAACGTACAAAAGCGGATTTACCCGATGAAACACTAAGTTCTAGAGAATTTTGGATGTTTCTTGGTTCGATGTTCTTGATTTTATCGTTGGTTCAGGTATTCGCAGCCACCTCAATTCCTGTATTTAATAAACTCTTTGGAAGTAAGACGGTGGTTCCTCCAGCAGAATCATACAACAAAATTCAATTGTGGTTAGCCATGCCCATCATGCTATTAATGGCGATAGCACATTGGTTTAGATTTAAAGAAACAGACATTCCCGTTTTGAAAAAATCATTAACAAAGATTGGAGTTGCTGGAATGATAACGGGTATTGTTTTAATTTTTGTATTTGGTGTTTCGGGAGTTGGATTTCAGATTTTCTTAGTGATTTCAGTTTTACTCATTGTAGCCAACGCTTGGTATCTCATTGAAAAGAAAGGAATAGAATGGAAGAAATGGGGGGGAAGCCTTGCCCATGTTGGCTTCGGTGTATTGCTACTTGGTGTTTTAATTTCATCGGTAAATAAAAATGTACTTACTGGTTCAGAAACGGGAATTGATCTCGCACCGGAAATAGATGAAAATGGTAAAATTGATGAAAAAGGTGTGAAGTTCAATCGTCAAAATCAGATACTATATAAAAATCAGCTTCAATCGATTAAAGAATATGACGTTAAATATATTCGTGAAATTCAAGGATCAGGTAATGACAGTATAGATAAGTATTTTACCGTTGCCTTTATAAAAAGAGATAAAAACGGAAATATCACCGATAGTTTCTCGGTAAATCCAAAAACTCAAAATAATCCCAAAATGGGTATGTTAGCAGAGCCATCCACTAAACATTTTTTGCATAAAGATATCTTTACCCATGTAAATTATGAAAGTGGAATGGATAGAAAGGAACCCTACGCTTCATTCAAGACCGATACGGTTGCATTTAAAGAGGTATTTACATCATCAACCGGTAAATTGCAATTTTCGATTGATACCATGGATAAAGCTATGCAATCCAGCGGATTATTAATTCGACTTGCAGTTAAAGCTAAGCGATTAAATGATTCAGCTTGGTTACATCCTACCTTTGGAATCTCTTCGGATATGTCGTCATTCCAATCAAAAGAGGACAACAATGAGAGTTTAGGTGCTCTTGTATCCATTGTAAACCTTCAAATTATGGATTCTAATCCAAACAATCCAGGAGCTGTGAAGTTTGTAGTAACTACTGCTGAAAAAACACCTGTAAAACCGTACATAGTGCTGCAGGTGATTGAATTTCCTTGGATTAATTTAGTTTGGGGCGGAACTATTATAATGGTTTTAGGATTTGCATTATCTGTGAGCAATAGAATTAGTCAATACCGAAAATTGATGAATGCATAGACGATGGATACTTTGTGGATTAGGTAGGTTAGGTAGTTCGCTTAATCAGGCTCTCCAAGATTCTGGTGATTCTTGGGATTTAATTTGTCCATCTTCAACATATTCGTCAACAATAACTTCAAAACAAAATCCAATAAATAAACCATCTGAATTTATAGAATGGAATTGTTTGGTGGACTCACTAACCGTTGGAGATGTGTTGGTATTAGCCGTGAATGATAGCAATATATTTCGGTTGGCTTCTGCAGCTGACAAAAAAGGAGTAACCATCATTCATTGTTCGGGAGCTACGCATTTACCAGTTCTTAAAAATGCATACGCGGGTGTTTTTTATCCGCTCCAGACTTTCGTATTAGGGAATAGAATCTCTTGGAATGATATTCCTATTTTTATCGAATTTCAAAATGAAGAGGTAAATGATACGCTTGATTTGTTTTGCAGCAAAATGGGTGTAACTAATTCCAATTTAAAAATTTGTAATTCGGAACAAAGACTGAAAATACATTTAGCGGCCGTTTTCGCCAATAATTTTACCCAAACCTGTGTAGCAATTTCTTCGCAATTATTGAGTGAAGCGGGTTTTGATATTCAAGTAATGCTTCCAATATTGAAACAAATGTATATGAACTGGGGAGTATTAAATCCAGTTAATGCTATTACCGGGCCAGCGGCTAGAAATGATGTAGAAACAATGAAAAAACATTTGCTTTTATTGGAAAATCATCCACAATATGAGGATTTATATGTACGATTTTCAGAAATAATTCAACAAATCAAAAGTTAATTTTGAAATGTAGAATAAAAAATTAACTTTGTTATACTCTTAACTCTTTGTGTTCTTGTTCGATTCCAATTTACACAAAGATGAAAACTGCTCAATTAGCTATTACACTACCAAAAGAATCCAAGTCAATTATTGATTATTTTGGATTAGTATTATATTTTGATCCGTCAGTAAATACCCCATTAACGGTTTATGCGGCAGTTTTAGATAGAAGAAGTGGTTGTAAAATTGTATTCCAATCAGGTTTATTTAAGGGTCTTTCATTTTTCAATACAGAATCTGAGTTAGGCCTAACCATTGAAGAAAAAGATCAATTTCAGCAGTTAATAGAAAATAATTTAGACGATATCGTTCGCGGTTGGATAGATTTTTTTGTATTCAACCGCGAACCTAATATCGACATTGTTACTAAGAGTTTACAACGATAGTTATTTTAACTTCCAACGAAGTCCTAAATAGGCAGTTCTGCCATTGGTTGGTCCCCACGCATAACCAGCATCAAATTTTCCACCCAAATCTAGTATTGGAAAGTCTTGATTTACATTGAAGATATTTTCTATACCTGTATAAAATTCCCACTGTTTCCAATCTTTCCTTATTTGCAAATTAAATATCGAAAATACTTCGCTATAACCTGGCATCCAATCGATTGTGGCAAGATTATTATTAGAAAAATATGGTATTCTTTTTGGTCCATTGATTTGACAAACACCATCGAAATACCAAAGATTTCGAGTTTGATATTGTAGGAAAATAATACCCCGATGCTTGGATTGGAATGGTTGCAATTGCATAATTCCTCCATAATATCCATTACTTTCTAAATATCTGTAGGAGAATCTATAGGTAAACCTACGGTGAAAATACCCGTTTATATCTAATTGAATGGCTAAGTTAGACCCAGCCTTACTTCCAGTGTTGTAGCGTATTGTTGCATTTTCTAAATCGGAATCACGATCAAAAATGATTTGAGATAAGAATTTGGTATAAAAACCGTCCAAAACAATTGTAGTAGGGTAGTCAAATAACATAAAATTCTTTAAATAGGAAATACCTCCATTCCAGGCTTTTTCTTGTGGTAAAAACCCTTGAGTTAAATGTGTTGGATGCTCTATTTTCAAAAATCTATTATTAACCAAATTGTGCAAATTTTCAGAAAATACGAATGGCGTTCTTCTTCCTAAACCTCCTTGAAAATTAATTTTGTTATTAGGATTTATCTCGAATTTTCCATGTATTCTTGGTGTTGCAAAAATGCCGTAAATGCTGTGATAATCCAATCTACCACCCAATACCCAATTCCAATGTTCACCTTCAATAACCCATTCATAAAATCCACCTATTTCAGCAAATAATCGTTGATTGTTCCAATTAAACTTAAATGAATCAGTAAGTGATTCGGTCCAATTAATTATATTCAATTGCAGCCCAAGTTTCGAATGTTTTTCCTCTATTTCTGGGGTTTGATACAACAATGAATAATGCAAACGAGACTCTTTGGCTGTAAACTGTCGATGAATTAATGAATTTAAATTGGAGTTAATCGTATGATGGGAAACGCTAAATACATTTCCTATACTTTTGGTTGCTTCTTCATTTAAAAATCGACCATATTTCAAATAAACATCACCATGTTGTTCTGATAAATTAAAGTTAAATCTTTTAGGTTCCTCCAATAATTTACCCCATCTACCATGTTCTACTTCGCCTGCTTTTCTATTATCTACCCAAAACAATCCGCCGGTTTGCAATTCCCATTTTTTATTTGGTATTTGTGTATGATTTCCTATGACATATCGGGTATAAATAGGCATATCACTGTACCCATCATGCCCCATATCCATAGTTATGCCCTGATTCCCTCGATGCAAATAAGTATGACTTAGCGATCTTTTTCCAACTGTTTTTACCACGGCATTAATTTCATTTCTACCTTGATTATTTCCGTAGGCGTTCAAGAATATCTTTGGATCGTTTAAATTACTTTTTAATGCAAAATTTAATCCGCCGGTAATTCCATCCCATCCGCTAGTTACAGAACCAATACCTTTGGCGATATGAACTCCTCCAACCATGGGTCCAGGAATATTACTTAGCATATTCATACTGGAAATTCCTTGGGCGGTAGGAATGTTTTCACGCGTCATTACAACATATTTACTATGCAATCCTAATAGTTCAATTTGTTTCATTCCACTGACGCCATCGGAATTTGTTACTTCTACAGTATTGGTCAGTTCAAAACTCTCTGAAAGCGTACAACATGCTGCCTTCTTAAATTCTTCTTCGCCTAAAATTTCTTTTATTCCCATACCTTTTCCATCAAAACGAGCATTGCTTTTTGAATTGATTTCAATGGTATTAATTCGCGCAACAGCAGAATCGGACTCCGCAGTGGCCGAATCAGATTTGCTTTGTGCGAAAGAAAATTGCAGGAAATTGATTTGAGCGATGGAGAATAAGACAATTAAAAATCGTCGTGTTCGCATTTTCCGCCCTCCCTGTAACGACAACAATCCGGTAAACTCTGATAAACAACTTCACTAGCAGTGACCAAAGGAGTATCATGTCCCACCATCGCTACCATGTTGTGAATTTGTATTTCTTCTAGTTTCCGTGGGTCATATGTTACCGTTAATAACTTGGATTTGGTTTCATAAATGGCCTTATAAACACCTTTTTTATCGAGTGCTTTTTCAATTCTGTCTTTACACATATCACAGGTTCCTTCAACCTGAAATGAAATGACTGATTTTTTAATTGGTTTTGGTGCTTGTGTCCAAGCCATATTGATTAGGCAAATGCCTAACATTGATATTTTAAAAATTATTTTTTTAATTTGATTTTTCATAAATACTTGGTTTTTAATTTGATTTAATTGTGTTTAATAGTTTACAGAAATATAAATCTATTAAATAATCCAAGTACGCAGTATGCTGCAATTCTCAATTGAAGTATGAATATTGATAGGAATTTTATCTATCCCGTAAGAAATTTTACGTTCTTTTTGGATAAAATAGTTAGTTGAATTAGGATCGAATATATCAACGAATTTAGGGGATATTTGAGGCATAGGCACATTGCATTTTTGGATTTTCTCCGGCAATGGATTTACAAAAAAGAAAAATTCCTTGATACAGCAATCTTCAGAATACAAAACATCACAATGAGTGGATTGGATTGAATTTTGTTGATTTGCTTTTACTTTTTCCAAATTCGCACAGCAATTCGAAACTGTATTAATATTTTTATTGTTTGAATTTCTATTGTTTTGGTGATTAGTAATGCAGTCATGGTCGAAAAGGTGCAAACCATCTTCATTACATAAATGATAACCGAATTGCAAAAATCCCACACTGAATGTTATTACAAATAACAATAGATATGTGGCAAGCTTTCGAATCATTAGAACTAAATTACTACAAAATTAGGATTTTTCCCACAAAAATGAATTTATTCCTAACTTGGTAGTAATATCGCAGGCTGAGATGAATAAGTTTAATCAACTTTTTCGAAGAAAAACAGTATTTGAGAATAAAACTTCTCAATCTTCTTTGAATCGAGTCCTTGGGACTAGGGATTTAACGTTGTTTGGGATAGCTGCCATCATTGGTGCGGGAATTTTTTCTTCTATAGGTGAAGCATGTTCATCGGGTGGTCCTGCAGTCATTTGGTTATTTGTAATTTGTGCTGTGGCTTGTGGATTCGCCGCCTTGTGTTATGCCGAATTCGCATCTCGGATTCCCGTAGCTGGCAGCGCTTACACCTATGCCTATGCTTCATTTGGAGAGTTATTCGCCTGGATTATCGGTTGGGCGTTATTAATGGAATACGCCATCGGAAATATTTATGTGGCATTTTCTTGGTCGGGATACTTCACACACTTATTGGATAGTTTTGGTTGGTATTTACCGCGGTGGATGATTGTAGATTACGCAACGGTTTCCGATTTTATAACCGGTAAAGATTCATTAATACAAAATGCTATATCATCTCAAAAGTTTGGAGAATTGTGGAATTTATTAAATATAAATGAGGCCGAAAAAGAATTAGTTAAAGCCTGGATCACAGCACCTCAAATTGCTGGGTTAAAAGTAATTTTTGATATGCCTGCATTGGTAATCAATATTCTCATTACTTGGTTGGTTTATAGAGGAATAAAAGAATCGAGAAATGCCTCTAATGCTATGGTGATATTAAAGATATTAGTGGTTGTCTTAGTAATTATTGTGGGTGCATTTTATATTGATATTGATAACTTTAAACCATTTATGCCCGAAGGTTTTCATGGTGTCATGCTTGGGGTTTCTGCCGTGTTTTTTACGTATATAGGATTTGATGCAGTAAGTACGTTAGCAGAAGAAACAAAAAATCCACAACGCGATTTGCCACGCGGAATGTTTTATTCATTACTTATTTGCACGATACTGTATATTCTCATTGCGCTGGTGTTAACGGGCATGGTGCCTTATAAATCGTTGGCAGTGGATGATCCATTAGCTTTTGTTTTGGCAGAGAAAAATATTAAATGGTTAGAATATGTAGTTTCAAGTATTGCAGTTGTTGCGATGGCCAGTGTTCTATTGGTGTTTCAATTAGGCCAACCGAGAATTTGGCTGTCAATGAGCAGAGATGGATTATTACCCCCTGCATTTTCTAAAATACATCCCAAATATCAAACACCCTCTTTTGCGACAATAATAACAGGTGTTGTTGTAGGGTTACCGATTTTGTTTACCAACGAAAAATTCGTTTTAGATTTCACTTCGATTGGAACGTTATTCGCTTTTTTATTGGTTTGTGGTGGTGTACTTTTATTGCCAAAACGAGAGAAATCTAAAGATTCCGGGTTTGTATTACCTTATATTAATGGACAATTATATTACCCAATTTTATTAGTAGTATCAGTTGTTTTTATTGAGTTTCAAATTCCACACTATTGGGAGCATCTATGGTTATCATTTTATAAATTAGGAAATTTTGAATCTATTTCAATGATAATCTATTGGATATCAATGTTGACCTTAGCTATTTCTTCGTACTTTAAAAAATTAAATCTAATTCCGTCTCTGGGAATTGCTTCCTGTGGTTATTTACTCACTGGAATGCAGCGAGAAAATTGGTTTTGGTTTTTTATTTGGTTTGGAATAGGCTTGGTTTTTTACTTTTCCTATGGATTTAGAAAATCAATGTTAGCAGACAGCAAATAATTCAAGTGCATTTTCATGAATAATAAAGAAAAAAATATCGGCGATGTACTTAATAAAATGATGGACAAGTACCGTTTAACTTCCAAAATGCACGAATTGGAGATAGTGAATGTTTGGGAAGAAATTACGGGTGTGCTCGTTGCTAAGCATACAACAAAACTTGAAATGAGGGGTAAAACCTTATATGCCTGGTTTGATCAGGCACCACTGAAAAATGAAATATTCTTGAGAAGAGACCAATTATTGAAAGCAATAAACGACCGATTAGGTGAAAATTTTATTGAAAAAATATTTATCGGTTAATGTGATAGATTTTGGGCGTTTTTTTTCGTTTTATTCAGTGCTTTCTCTATACTCACGTTCAATTCAAAGCCTACAATTATTGTAAGTACATTGATGTATATTAAAATCATTAAAGCTATTATCGCTCCGATTGAACCGTATACCTTATTGTAAGTATTGAAATTATTTACGTAAAGTGCAAAACCCCAACTTGAGATACCGCTTAATACCGTAGCGGTAGTGCTACCTGCAGTAAAAAATTTCCATCGTTTTTGATTTGCGGGGCCAAAAAAATACAAACTCGAAATTCCGATTAGAAATAGGGCAATTAGTACCAAATACTCAAATATTGTTATAATAAAAGTATAAACTTCACTGAGAGGCCATCGATGGGTTTTAATAAATAGAACACTTTGGTAAGCCATAGTAATTAAAAACAAACCGATTATAATCAAAATACTCACCCAAAACGTCATAAATACAGCTCTTCCGCGTATTTGAAACCAATTTTTCTTTTTTACGTTGGGCAATCGTCTGTTAAATGCATTTATTAATAGATGGAAAGCATTGGAAGCAAAGTATAAAGTAGTAATAAAACCAAAAGAAAGTAATCCAGAGTTTTGTTTGTTTAATATTTCTAAAATGGTAGAACGAATCTCTTTAAATGTTTGTTCTGGCATAATTAGAGATAATTCTCGAATAAATTGTGTTTTTAATCCTGTAATAGGTAAATAGGCAATTAACGTTAAAAGGAATATTAATGCTGGAAACAACGCTAGAAAGAAGTTAAAACTTAAACTAGATGCACGCATATTTAAGTTCTCCATAAACATAGCACGTAGGAAGTATCTTCCCACAGAGTATAAATTCTCACCACCAAATCCTTTGGGTTTAATGGTTTGTAAATATTTTAAAAGGGGATGAGTAGGTTGATTTTCCGTTTGATTGTTTTCAATCAAATTAATTTCTAACAGCGGATCTTCAATAGGATAATCTTCTTGTACTTCAGAAGTATTTAATAATTTCCCTCGGTAGCTTGTTTTCAAATTATCCATAATCCATTACTTCATTCGTTCTAATAACTCTTTGGAAACACGAATGGGTTTCATGGTAGTTTTATTTACGAAGAATAACTCTGTGAAACCTTCACTAAGCAATTCATTTCGTTGATTATAAACTTTATAGGTGAATTTCAATCGAACGGTAGGATTGTCTGGTACGGTTACTTCAATTGTTAATAAATCATCATACTTGGCAGCATAATAAAATGAGAATCCCATTGAACGAACAGGCATGATGATACCTTCATCTTCTAGCTCCTTATATGTAACTTTTTTATCTCGAAGATATTCGGTTCTGGCTTCCTCAAAATATAATGCATAATTAGAATGATGAACAAATCCCATCCTGTCACATTCTGCATACCTAACCCGAATTTTATGATTGAATACCATTAATAACGCAATATAAATGTCTCTTTTTGCTGTTCTTGCCGAACAAAAATCATACCCATTTTGAATAAGTCTATATTTGCCGTTACCCTTGGATGACGAATTAACAGGTCCCACATATCTCTTTGCTCCCAAAAATCATCCAATCGATATAGGATAAGCAGCCCCTTTGCACTCAGTAATTGAATTAAATAATCCATGGCTTCGATGTTCATGATATCTTTTAAATTATCATTAATGATAATTATATCAATAGAGCCATCCGTTAATTCAAGAGTTTTTAAAAAATCATAGTCAATTTTACTAGGATGGTTTATCACCTTGGTGTTTTCTTGATTAGGTAGATAAGTATCCTCATCAACCGACATTGTTTCTTTAACCAAAATACCGATTCCCTTAATGGAGGGATCTACCTCATGTATAATAGATGGTATCGTATTTAAACTGCTACCAATTTCCAAAAAATTTGAAAATATCGTATTGTTCCAATTTAAATATCGGTAAAAAAGCGTTAAATGTTTCCGTTGAGGAATATTCTGATATAATGTACTAGAAAATTTTAGGTATTTACTTCGTTCCAGTTCAATGAAATCTATACACTGGGGTTCTTCTTTTTGATAAAGAACTTCATCTGCAAAGGAATAAATAAAAGGAGAGTGGGTACCATGTCGAGATCGAGAATTCCATAGATAACGAAGATAGTCTGCAAACCAAAATATCCGCGCTAAGGTGATATTCTCGTCAAATCTCATCCCTGCTGCATATTTTTCAGCATTTTTTGTTCAGCTTTTAGACGATCAATCTGTTCTTTTGCTTTACTGATTTTTTCGTCAAATTGCTTCATAACGGCACCTGCATTTTTACTGTGTTGAAAGAAACTCTTGTTGTTTTCTAACGTTGATATCTCATCGAGTAGAATATTGATTTTATCTTTAATTCTTCTATCTTCACTTTGCAACTTACGTTTGCCATCATCGGATTTAGCCATTTGTTCAAAATGACTCTTTTGCATGTTTTGGCGTTCAGCGTTACTAAAGTTTTTGAAACGTTGAAATATTCCGTCTGATAATTGTTGATAGGTTCCTTGTAATTTATGGTACATTTTACCACTTACAAACCCTGCTTGATTCCAACGTTGTTGCCATTCCTTTAATTCTTTGAATAGTAATTGAGGATCAATAGTTTCATTATTGGATAAAGCCGTTAATGCATCTATAACTTCTTGTTTTTTAGATACAGCTTCTGATTCAGAAGACTTACGCTCTTTGATCCATTCATTTCTACGTGCATAGAAATGATCAAATGCAGCCCTAAACCGTTTCCAAACTATATCATTTTGTTCTTCAGGAACAGGACCTACTTTTTTCCATTCTTCTTGTAATTGTTGTAATGCATCGGCTGTCTTATTGAATTCATTTCCGTCTTTTAATGCCTCTGCACGCTCACACAATTGTTGTTTTTTAATTAAATTGTCTTTGCGACTATTATTCAAATCTTTAAAAAAGTGTTTACGTTCCCCATAAAACTTATTCCGTAAACCCTTAAACTTCTGCCACATTTCTTCATTTACCTCCTGAGGAACAGGACCTATTTTCTTCCATTCTTCCATCAGAGTATCCAGTTCTTTACCCGCAGCATTCCATTCTTTTCCCGTATTAGGAAGTACACTTAATAAAACTTCACCTTTTTCAATAAGGACTTGTTTTAAGGACTGATTTTGTAATTTTTGCGCATCAATTTTTGCTTGTTGCTCTTTTTTAGCATCTATTACAATATCGGATGCAGCTTTAAACCTTTTCCATAAATCTTCTGAAATCTCGGTTCTAACTGGACCCGTGTTTTTCCAATCTTCGTGATATTTATTTAAAGCAACCATGGCTTTGCGAATATTGGATTCGTCCTTTAATGCTTCTGCTTTTTTAATTAAATCAATCTTTATTTCTAGGTTTTTTTCTTTATCTAGATCTTTTAATTCATTAAATAACGAAAGCTGATTATAGAATTTATCGATGTATATCTTATAAGTACTATAGAGTTCTTCTTGGTATTCTTTAGGTATCTGTCTAACTTCTTTCCATTGCTTCATGTATTCACGAAGGATAGATAAACTTTGATCCGTTTCTTCAGACTCTACAAGCGCTTTGATTTTTTCTAGTATTGACTGTTTCTGCCTTAGATTTTCTAAGCGTTCTTCTTCTTGTCTCTTTCTTTCTTCCTCTTTTTTCTTTTTGAAATCAGCTATAATTCCTAGCAATTCAGACTTTAAAGCATCGGCAGGAGGAACAAAATCTCTAGGATCCTTGCCTTCTTCTACCCACGTACGAATTAATCCGGGTCGTTCTTGATCTAATAAATCATCAAAAGCGTCTCGTAATTCCTGTAATTTGTTCTGAATCTGTTTAACATCCGTTAAACCTAAAACTCGTTGAGCCTCAGCAACGATTTCTTCTTTGTTAAAATGAGAATAATTAACCGAATGATTAATTTCTTCTTCATGAGTGAATAATTTTTCGGCTTCAGAAAGTTCATTTAAATAACTCTCGTGATTGATTTCCGGCTCCAATCCCATACTAATAAAAGGAAAATTATTTTGATTGTTTAATATTGTGTTTTGTTTCTAACATCCAAAGAGCTGCTTCTGCTGCTTCAGATCCTTTATTGCCAAGTTTGCCACCGGCTCTATCTTCGGCCTGTTCATTCGTATTTGTAGTAATAATACCATAAATACAAGGTTTTGAAAATTTTAAAGAAAGGTTGTTGATCCCATCTGTTACCGCATTACAAACGTAATCAAAATGCGGTGTATCACCTTTGATTACGCAACCCAAACAGATTACAGCGTTATAGTTATCTTCAAACAACCACTGAGCTGCTGTTGGTATTTCAAATGCCCCAGGTACTTTTATTATGTCAAATGATATTTGATGCGGATGCGTTTCTTGAAATTCACCTAACGTTTGTACCGCCCCATCTAATAATTTTGATGTAATATGGCCATTCCATAATGAAACAACAATTCCAATCCTAACTTCACCAATACTAAGATTTGTAGAAAGTTTAGGAGCTGAGAAGGGTAGAGAAGTAGCCACGGTAAGTTAACCTGATCAGTTAAGATCACCTATCAAACCTTTTAGGCGATAGATGTTAAGTTCAGCAGTTTGTAGATATCTTCCATCTTCAGCTGTGCTATATTTTTTTGCAATGGTCTCGTAACAAGATAATGCATCTGATAATTTATCTGCTTTTTCGTAATGCTGAGCAGCTCTTATATAATATCCAGCAGATAAGTCATTATCGCTTTCTTTTGCAGCTCTTTCAAATAAACCAGCCGCCTTTTTATAATCACCCTTTTCAGAATAGCATGTAGCTTTAGCCGCAATAATGGCAGGATTTAACCCTCGATCTTTAGCATCAACCTTATTTAGATAATCCAATGCATTGTCAAAATCTCCCTTGTTTAAATAGGCTAATCCAGCAACCAACGCCGCTTCATTCCCTTTTTTGGTAAAACTGTATTTGTCAGCAATTTCTACAGCGGAAGTAATTTTCCTTTTTTTATCACCTTTAAGTACAATATCAAAAGAATCTTTAGCAAAAAAGTTATGAATTTTTTTGAATTTTTCGGCAGCTTCAGCCTCCTGTTTAGGTAAGTAATAATAATTCCAACCTACAATGAGTGCTGTGATTCCTATTACACCAATACTAATATAATTTACTTTTTTTCGATTTTCGTCGTAATAACTTTTTAGGTTATTGACAATTGCACCGGCTTGTTGCTTGATATCCATGTGTATTTTTCGAGGGGGCGAATATAATGAGAATAAAGATTTTTTTCCAAGATTTAATCCATGATATACGGATAATTATCTTCTACGTAATTATGCTTGAACAATAATGACGCATCTGGATAAGGTGAATTTTCAGCAAATTCTACACTTTTATTAACCATTTCTATGATTTCTTCTTCGATTGCATCTAACTCTTGCTCGGTGGCGAATTTCTTAGATAGAATGGTTGCTTTAGTTGTTTCAATAGGATCTTTGGTTTTGTAATCTGCACCTTCTTCTTTAGTTCTGTCACTTGCTGGATCACTCATAGAATGACCTCTGTAGCGATACGTTTTAATTTCTAAGAATGTAGGACCTTCTCCTTTGCGTGCCCGCTCACATGCTTCATAAATTGCTTCATGTACGGTTTCACATTTCATTCCATCTACTTGATAACTTGGCATATCATAGGCTAAACCAATCTTATAAATGTCAAGGAGATTTGTAGTTCTCGCAACACTGGTACCCATCGCGTATTCATTATTTTCACATATAAAAACCACAGGTAATTTCCATAACATAGCCATGTTATAAGCTTCGTGTAAAGCACCTTGTCTTGCAGCACCATCTCCAAAAAATGTTAAACATACATTTTCAGTACCTTGATACTGTTCAGCGAAAGCAATTCCTGCCCCTAAGGGTATTTGTGCGCCAACAATACCATGACCACCAACAAAATTATGTTCTTTAGAAAACATATGCATTGATCCACCTTTACCTCCTGAACATCCTGTGGCCTTTCCATATAATTCTGCCATTACCGCATTTGGGCTAATACCCAATGCCAACGCGTGCCCATGATCTCTGTATGCAGTTATAACTTTATCTTCTTTACGCATAGCAGTTACCATGCCGGCAACAATTGCTTCTTGTCCTATATACAAATGACAGAATCCCTTGATTTTTTGTTGACCGTACAATTGAGCTGATTTCTCTTCAAATCGACGTACCAACATCATTTCGCGGTACCAACGTAAATATTCTTTTTTTCCGAATTTCATGGAAATGCGTTTTTTAATTGCGCGAAAATAATCATCATCTCTTAATTTCGATGCATTACCTAGTGGATTCTATCCTCAATATTTCTAACTTTATCTTTTATTAATCCAATTTCTCGCTGAATTATTCGTAAGGTTGGACCCAATTCATCTGTATCCGTTGATTTTGGTTCCTCAAATTTGGGATTAATGTAATTGACAAATTTCCATAGCTCTAAAATATTCTCTGCTTTCACCGAATATGGCTCAAACATCGGATTGGTACTACACAATAAAAAGGTGCCATCTTCTTCTATGCGATTATATAACACCTTGAAAACAATCCCGTCATCTTTCGTAATAACGATATAAGGATTGCCGTTTTTTACCTGATTCCAATCTTGTAAGTATTCTCCAGTAACAAAAGCACCGTCGCATACAGGGGGCATGCTATCTCCAGAAATAGGAAAAGTTCTATATTTTTTGTTAGATGATAAAAATGGCAAACTAAATGCAGGAAGTGTTTTAATGAAATCAGGATCCGCAAATCCAGTAGTATATCCCGCTTTGGCTTTTAATGGTACTAATTCAATATTCTCTTCATTATTTTGGTTTACAGTAGTTGCCAATACCCTTAACCTTGTACCACTCAGGTCCAAATCAAATCCCTTTTCTAATTGTGATAATTGAATTTCCGATATTAAATTCAAATCTACCCTCAGTAATTTGTCAATATTTACTTGAAAATAATCGGATATTCTTAGTAAAATCTGAATACCCGGCTCCGCAACTCCGTTTTCGTAACTATTGTATGCCGATCGAGTTATATTCAAACTTTTGGAAACTTCTTCTTGACTTCGTTTACGACGTTTTCTCAGTAATTTTAAATTTTCTTTTAAATACATTGTTAAAAATATTACCACTTATTTGGCGGTTAAATTAACAATAAAGTTTGTTATTGTCAAGAAAATTGGAAGAATATTGTTAAAAAAACCAACATTGTGCATTAACTCTTAAAAACATATTGGTTGATCAGTTTTGCAAAGTCGATTAGTTGGGTTTTCTTTGCTCCTATGAATTACTGGTTGATCAAATCAGAGCCGTTTAAGTACAGCTGGAGCCAGTTTCTAAAGGACCAAGTTACTTTTTGGGATGGTGTTAGGAATTACCAAGCTCGAAATAATTTGTCAGCTATGGCACTAGGAGATTTATGCTTGTTTTACCATTCTAACGAAGGCAAAGAGGTAGTGGGAATCGCCGAAGTTGTAAAAGAAGCTTATCAAGATCCTACTACTGAGGAGACAGCCTGGGTGGTAGTAGACGTTAAACCGTATTCTACTTTAAAAAATCCAGTGTCACTTCAGGCAATGAAATCCAATCCAAATTTATCAAAAATGGGACTGATAAAACAACCGAGGTTATCGGTAATTGCATTAACTGATGATGAATTTCAAACTATAATTGCAATGTCAAATGAGCCAGCCTAAACTCTTGTTAAATCATCAACAAATTCAATTAATTGTAAAACGATTAACCTTGCAGTTATTAGAAAATCATGGGGATTTTTCACAAACTGCAATTGTTGGACTCCAACCTCGAGGACTCGCATTTGCAGCCAAAATATTGAAGAGTTTATCTGAATTAGCGCCGGAAATTGCTTGTAAATATGGGGAATTAGACCATACTTTTTTTAGAGATGATGTAGGTAGAGGTGAAATAATGATACCTAAACCATCCAATATACAGTTCTCAACCGAAAACTTGCGTATCGTATTGATTGATGATGTATTATATACGGGTAGAAGTATTAGGTCGTCTATCGATGCATTAATGAGTTTCGGAAGACCTTCACAAATAGAATTAATGGTATTAGTGAATCGAAAATTCCAACGCGAATTGCCGATAGATCCTAATTACATAGGTACAAATATTGATTCAAGAAATACAGGGGGGTATGTAAAAGTGGAATGGATGCAAGACGATGAGAAAGTTTGGTTATTAAATGAAAAATAATGTCCAGCGAAAATAATTTTTATCATTTGCTCGGTATCAAGGGGTTGTCGCAATCTCATATTCAAACCATCTTTGAAACAGCCGATAATTTTAAATCCCTATTAAATAGTCCTGTTAAAAAAACTCCCGCCCTAAGGGATATAACTATTGCCAATTTATTTTTTGAAAATTCTACTAGAACTCGAGTTTCTTTTGAATTGGCAGAAAAGCGATTGGGGGCTGATATAGTGAATTTTTCTTCCTCTTCTTCCTCGGTGAAAAAAGGAGAAACACTTATTGATACGGTAAATAACATACTCAGTATGAAGGTGGACATGGTTGTTATGAGGCATCCAGCTCCTGGTGCTTGTATGTTTTTAGCCAAACACGTAGATGCGCAAATTGTAAATGCAGGCGATGGTACACACGAACATCCAACCCAAGCCTTGTTGGATGCATATTCCATTAGAGAAAAATTTGGTGATGTTGCTGGTTGTATGGTGACTGAAGGTACTGTTAAACGTAATAGCCCAATTCGTGTATTGCGTGACAACGTGGTTATCTATGAAGGTGAGCTGGAATCTCTGCGTCGCTTTAAAGATGACATGGCGGAAGTCAAAAATGGCTACGAATGTGGTATTGCGGTTAAGAACTATAACGATGTTCGCCCAGGCGATCAGATCGAAGTTTACGAAGTTGTAGAAATTCAGCGTACGCTGTAATTATATGGGGGGAACTAATCATTCCCCCATTTTTGCTCTGGAGTTGAAAATGGCAAAAGAGTTTGGACGTGCTGATCGGGTTTCGCAACAGATCCAACGCGAAATCGCTATGATTTTACAACGTGAGATAAAAGATCCGCGTGTCGGAATGGCAACGGTTTCTGATGTTGAATTAACGCGTGACCTGCAGCATGCCAAAGTTTTTGTGACGTTCTTTTTGAACGAAGAAGATAACATTGAGGCAGGCATCAAAGTGTTAAATGATGCTTCAGGTTATATTCGTATTCTGTTGGGTAAAGCGATGAAACTGCGTGTAGTACCAGAAATTCGCTTTGTCTATGACAAAACATTGGTTGAAGGGATGCGAATCTCCAACCTGATTACTAATACCGTTCGTGATGATCAGCTTCGCCGTGGCGAATCGACCGATCTGAGCGAGGAGGATCGTGATTAAAGATGTCTCGACGACGTCGCTTCAAAGGTCGTGATGTACACGGCATTATACTGCTGGACAAACCAAGCGGTATCACTTCGAATGATGCGCTGCAACAAGTAAAGCGTATCTATAACGCAGCCAAAGCTGGTCACACTGGTGCTTTAGATCCACTGGCCACGGGGATGCTGCCTATCTGTTTTGGTGAGGCTACCAAGTTCTCTCAATTTTTACTGGATGCCGATAAACGTTATTGCGTCACTGCACGTTTAGGTATTCGGACTGATACCAGTGATTCTGAAGGCTCGGTGGTTTCTGTTCGTCCAGTC
>CAZKOM010000001.1:78883-82306 GCA_964554385.1 uncultured Flavobacteriaceae bacterium
GGCCGGTAAGCGTAACTGAATCTCAATTATCATGGGCGTTAGAGAAATCCCGCGGCAATATCTTACAGGTGCCATCGATGTTTTCAGCATTGAAACAGCAAGGACGCCCACTGTATGAATATGCACGTGAAGGAATAGAGATTGAGCGTGAAGCACGTCCTATCTCTATTTATTCGCTGGAATTGCTAGAATTCACGGACGATGCAGTTTCGTTGGAAGTGCATTGCTCTAAAGGCACTTATATTCGTTCACTAGTTGACGATTTAGGCGAGCTGTTAGGCTGTGGGGCTCATGTTATTCAGTTACGTCGTACTCAGGTTGCGAAATATCCGAACGACAAAATGCTCAGCCTTGAAAAACTGAATGAAATTCTGGATGAATGCCGTGAGCAGGGCATTCCACCACGCGAGAAATTGGACTATTACTTATTGCCAATGGATAGCGCAGTGAGCAATTTGCCAGAAGTGAATATGTCATCCATTCTCGCTGCCTATGTAACTCAAGGGCAGGCGGTGATGGTGCCACACGCACTAACCGAAGGTTTTGTTCGCATGACTGTTGGTCCTGAGGCAGAATTTATTGGTGTGGGTGAAATTGACGAAGACGGTAAAGTTGCACCGCGTCGTCTCGTTCGCATCGGTGGCGATATGCCAGATGCGGATGATCAAGCTGAGTAGCTTGTCTGTTATTACAGCTGTGCTAGAATGCGCAGCTTCTCTGTGGGCTGAATTAGTGATCGGCTCACAGTCCATTAAACTCAGGAGTACACTATGTCACTAAATGCTGAAACTAAAGCCAAGATCGTTGCTGATTTCTCTCGCGGTACCAATGACACTGGTTCACCAGAAGTTCAGGTTGCCCTGTTGACTGCTCAGATCAACCATCTGCAAGGCCATTTCTCAGTACATTCTAAAGATCACCATGGCCGTCGTGGTCTGCTGCGTATGGTTTCTCAGCGTCGTAAATTGCTGGACTACCTGAAACGCAAAGATGATGCACGTTACAAAGATCTGATTTCTAAACTGGGTCTGCGTCGCTAATTCATTCTTAGTGATTCATACAAAAGGAGGCTTATGCCTCCTTTTGTTTTTTCGTGACATAAGTGACAATTGCACCAGAATTATATCTGAAGTCGATCTATCCCTGATTACCTATTGTGCTCGCCTTCAGCTATAATAAGCGCGCATTTTGAGCGACGAAATTAATAAAAGGAAATTCACGTGAATCCTATTGTAAAAACCTTCCCCTATGGTCAGCACACTGTAACAATTGAAACAGGTGTTATGGCTCGTCAGGCAACTGCAGCTGTTATGGTCAGCATGGACGATACTGCAGTATTAGTAACTGTTGTTGGTAAAAAAGAAGCTGTTGAAGGTCGCGATTTTTTCCCGTTGACTGTTAACTATCAAGAGCGTACCTACGCAGCAGGCCGTATTCCGGGTGGTTTTTTCAAACGCGAAGGTCGTCCTAGCGAAGGCGAAACACTGACTGCCCGTCTGATTGACCGTCCTATTCGTCCTCTGTTCCCAGAAGGTTTCCTGAACGAAGTTCAGATCGTGGCAACTGTAATGTCAGTTAACCCAGCGGTGTCTCCTGACATCGTAGCGATGATCGGTACTTCTGCCGCACTGGCTATCTCTGGTATTCCATTCAACGGCCCAATCGGTGCTGCGCGTGTTGGTTATATCAATGATCAATATGTTCTGAATCCATCAGTTGTTGAATTGCAAGACAGTAAACTGGATCTGGTTGTTGCTGGTACTGCGGCAGCGGTGCTGATGGTTGAGTCTGAAGCCGCTATCCTGCCAGAAGAAGTGATGCTGGGTGCGGTTGTGTATGGTCACGATCAACTGCAAACAGTAATTAAAGCCGTTAATGAATTTGCAGCTGAAGTGGGTACAAAACCTTGGAATTGGGTTGCTCCAGCAGCTAACGTGGCTCTGAAAGCAAAAATTGCTGATCTGGCTGTTGAAGCAATCGGTGAAGCTTACCGTATTACTGAAAAAGCAGTGCGTTATGATGCAATCTCTGCTCTGAAACAACGTATCGTTGCTGAAATCGTGGCTGCTGATGAAACTCAGGATGCCGGCGAAGTGGCTGATCTGTTCCATGAATTGGAAAGCGATGTTGTTCGTGGTCGTATCCTGCGTGGTGAGCCGCGTATCGATGGCCGTGATCCACAGATGATCCGTGCGCTGAGCGTAGGTACTGGCGTTCTGCCACGCGTTCATGGCTCTGCACTGTTCACTCGTGGTGAAACTCAGGCGCTGGTAGCTTGTACTCTGGGTACTGAACGTGATGCGCAAACAATTGACGAAATCACTGGCGAACGTACTGATCGTTTCATGCTGCATTACAACTTCCCACCATACTGCGTGGGCGAGACTGGCATGATCGGTTCACCGAAACGTCGTGAAATCGGCCATGGTCGTTTGGCGCGTCGTGGTGTTGCGGCTGTTATTCCATCACAAGCTGAATTCCCTTACGTTGTTCGTGTAGTTTCTGAAATTACTGAATCTAACGGTTCTTCTTCAATGGCCTCTGTTTGTGGTACCTCTTTGGCTCTGATGGATGCAGGTGTACCAATCAAGGCTTCTGTTGCTGGTATCGCAATGGGTCTGGTTAAAGAAGGCGACAGCTTCGTAGTTCTGTCTGACATTCTGGGTGATGAAGATCATCTGGGCGATATGGACTTCAAAGTGGCTGGTACTTCTGAAGGTGTTACTGCGCTGCAGATGGACATCAAAATTGAAGGCATCACTAAAGAGATCATGCAGATCGCTCTAAAACAGGCTCGTGATGCGCGTTTGCACATTCTGACCGTAATGGATAAAGCGATTGGTGAAGCGCGTAACGATATCTCTGATTTCGCTCCTCGCATTCATACCATCAAGATCAATCCAGAGAAGATCAAAGACGTGATCGGTAAAGGCGGTTCTGTGATCCGTGCTCTGACTGAAGAAACAGGCACCACTATCGAGCTGGAAGATGATGGTACTGTTAAGATCGCGGCAGTAAGCGGTGAAGCGGCTCAGGAAGCGATCCGTCGCATCCAGGCACTGACTGCTGACGTTGAAATCGGCCGTATCTACGAAGGTAAAGTAACTCGTTTGGCTGAGTTCGGTGCTTTCGTAAACATTCTGCCAGGTAAAGATGGTCTGGTTCATATTTCACAAATCACTGATGAACGCGTGAAAGATGTATCTGATTACCTGAAAGTCGGTGACATGGTTCGCACTAAAGTGCTGGAAGTAGATCGTCAGGGTCGTATCCGTCTGTCTATCAAAGAAGCGAAACGTGACGACCAACCAGCAACTGAACAAACAGCTGAAGCTGCACCGGTTGAGCAGGAAGTGGCAATCGACAACGTGCCAATGACTGAATAAGACAGTATTCACTGTTGATTCAGAAAAAGAGGACGCC
>CAZKOM010000002.1:0-54617 GCA_964554385.1 uncultured Flavobacteriaceae bacterium
CTAACGATGTAGCTAAATTTATTCTTTGACTTTCACCACCGCTTAACGAATTACTTAATCGATTTAATGACAAATAACCAAGTCCAACGTTATTTAAAAATCGCAATCTATTTTTAATTTCTTCGATAATTCTAGCAGCAATTGTTGCATCCGTTACGGATAATTCAAGATGATTAAAATAATGTTGAGATTCCTCAACTGTCATCAACAATAATTCCTGGATACTCAAATATTTTGGAATTTTTTCATTTCCACAATGAATGATTTTTACAAATCCAGCTTCCTTTCTTAATCTTGTACCTAAACAATCAGGACATGTTGTTTTTCCTCTGTAGCGTGCGGCTAAAACACGAAATTGTATTTTGTATGACTTTTCTTCAACGTATTTGAAAAAATCGTCAATACCTGGTAATTGTGAATTGCCTTTCCATAACAATTCTTTTTCCTGTTGATTTAAATCGCTGTATGCTCTATGTATAGGAAAATCAAATTTTTTAGCCAACCGAATAAAATCATTCCGCCATTCGCCTAAAGTCTCACCTTTCCAAGGAGCAACGGCACCATCATAAACGCTCAATGATGAGTCTGGAATTACTAAATCGTGATCAATTCCCATTACACTACCAAATCCTTCACATTTTTTACAAGCTCCATGAGGATTATTAAAACTAAGAAAATCTTTAGTGGGAATTTCAAATTTCATTCCATCTAACTCAAATCGATTATTGAACTCAAATGTTCCAAGATTTTCAAAGTCAATAATTACACAGGTACCATTTCCTTCCCAAAATGCGGATTCTGCAGCATCAAAGAGTCTAGATTGAAATTCGTCGTCTTCAAGATCAATTTTAAGTCGATCAATAAGAATATACAAATCCCCTTCTAAAACCGTATTGCTTTCTAAAGCTTCTTGTAGTGAAACAATTTCTTTATTTACCCAAACTCTACTGAAACCTTTTTGTATTAGAATATTTAAGTCGGTGGGTTCTAATTGATTCTTGTACAATGGGGCCAATACAAGGATTCTTTTATGTTGATTTTCTTTGGCCCAAAGAAAAACATCTTCCGTGGTTTCTCGCTTAACCTCTCTGCCCGATATCGGTGAAATAGTATGTCCCACTCTACTAAAGAGCAACTTTATATAATCGTAAATCTCCGTTGAAGTAGCAACTGTACTTCGTGGATTTCGTGTATTTACTTTTTGTTCAATAGCCACGGCAGGACATAATCCTTGTATATCGTCAACTGCAGGTTTTTTCATTCTACCCATAAATTGACGAGCATAACTACTTAAACTCTCTACATACCTGCGTTGGCCTTCAGCGAATAATGTATCAAAAACCAAACTAGATTTACCACTACCGGAAACACCTGTTACTACAGTGAAAGAGGATTGGGGTATTTCTACATTGATATGCTTTAAATTATGCTGGTGGGCGTTAATTATTTTAATGGAATTCTCTTTTTTTAACACGGTAAACGCAATAGTATTAACGAATTGTATCTTTTAAAACTGAAGCACCTGCGCATATACCTCTACCTCCAATTACATTTGAAAGTATTGGTTGAGGTTCTGGAAATATGGAATTGTTATTTTCATATGCATCAACGGATTGAAAATACTGATAGTACTCAGCGCTTAAACTCTTAATTTCGACCAAGTATTTATATTGATTCCCCGCACTTGCATATTCAGTATTAAATGAAATTTGTTTGGTTTTGCCATTAAAGCTCTTATCTGAAAGAAGGAGTCCACCAAGATCAGTGATTATAGAATTTTCACTTATTTCAGGATCATTTGAAACAGGTGTAAATTGAAACCAATCGGCAAGAAAATCATTATATCTATAAAGATTGATTTCGTAATAATTACGGGAATTCCCATCATCATTGATGTAACATGTTATTGTTCCAGTTGGGTTACCATTTGCATCAAACCCTGTATTGTCTTTCCAAGTACTGGGAAGTCCAATCGGATTAGCTGGCATTATAAATTCTCCTTGAGCAGCCCCATATTTGGGATGTTCAACCAAAATAATATACTTTTCGCCTGCTTTTGGAATTAGTGGCCCTACATATTTGTTTGAAATAAAAGAAAAGTTCATTGGGACAGATTTGCCCTGTATATCAATAATACTCACTTTACAGTTCAACAGTGGTTTGGGGGGGGTAGAGTCATTAATAGGCACTGTATTAGAAACAGCAACTCCGACATTTTCAACATTAGTAACTAATGCATTTAATACAAGTTTTTCTTCAAATTGTATTTGCCCCATGTCTAAATCTTGGGTGCATCCGGAGAAGGCAACAACTCCTAATAAACTATAAATAAATTTGTTAATCTTCATTGGGCTTTAAAATTGAATACGATAAAAAGCGGATGGAACGAATTGGAAATAACTAGTACCTTGCAGTCGTACTAATCCATTTGATTCTATTTGGATTTGCGCAAACATCGGATTAAACCAGTTCATCACGTTATAAACATTGATACCATAAAATTCTTCGTACCCCCTCCTCATAAATGGTTTAATCTGTTTAATAAAACCAATATCAATTCTTTTGTAATTAGGCATGCGGTAATTGTTTTTCATTGTGTAATCATAAACAATTCTATTATCTGCAGATAGATATTTACCCGTTGGTACAGTTTGTAAATTTCCGCTCATGAATACACCGGCTATATTGATTTTAAATGCATTAGATGCTTGAACTGTTAATTGTATCTTTGCCTGATGAGGTCTATCCCAACGATAAGGAAAGGGTTGATTTTCATTAATGAATTGAAATTGTCTCTGTGTTTTTGAATATGTATAACTAGCAACACCGGTAATAACACCTGTTCGCTTTGATAATAACATTTCAAATCCATATGAAGTTCCTTTGCCTTGGGTTATTGATCGCTCCCAATAATTGGGTAACAAAGGATCCTCTTCAATTCCTGTTAAATCTGTTATTCCATTGAATCCTTTGTAATAAACCTCAGCCGAAAGTTCTGTTCCTTTAGCTACTGGTTTAATAAATGCTCCACTAATTTGTGTTGTTCTTTGAGGACTAAAGTTTTCACCACTGGGAAACCAAATATCAGCAGGTAATATTCCATTAACACTTGACAATTGATGTAATCCTTGATTACTCATTCCTAATCCCAATTGAATTCGATTTTTCCCTTCCAATAATTGCGATAACGTAATTCTTGGTTCAGGTCTAATCCATATTCTATTTGACGTAAAAAAACTCCAAAGTCGCATACCTAAATTAATGCTTAACCCTGCATTAGGATGCATGTCAACTTCAGCATAATTTGCCCATTCTACAACTGTTTGTTGGTTCGCTACCCCATATTTTTCTGTGATTGCAGGATTGTTTCCATCTTTTGAAATAATTTCCGTTCTTCCCGGCTTTAGTCCATGAATAGCTAATTGGCTTCCATAATTGATTGAATATTGATGTGTGTAGATATAACTAAAATCACCATTTATATGAAAATCACTAATTGTATTACTATAAGTTTCACTGTACTCTGCTGTTCTTTTAGACGTATCCGTTGTAATGGAACCGCTCAGTCCGAATAACGAATTGTATTTATATCTCGTTATTCCTGCTGAAATTGAACCAAAGTGATTAGAATTAAATTCATGGGACCAACGAACTCCGGCCAAAGTATTTTGCCAACTAGTTATTAATTTTAAACTGATATCCAACAATCTACCCAATGAATCGGTTTCTGAAATTGTTTGTTGAAGCCCAAACTTATCCCTACCGTTGTAAACCCAAAAACTCCATTGAGTCTTCTGACTTTCTTTATAATCTACTTTAGCATTAATGTCGTGAGTATTACCAATTAGAGCGGCATCCGGTCCAGTGCTACCCATTAACCAATCCAAATAACTTCTTCTAATTCCTATGGACGCAGTAACTTTTCCTCTATGGTCCAATGGTCCATTGGCTACTGCGTTGGCAGAAATTAAATCCATATGCATTAAACCGGTCCATGATACAGCATTACCACCAGCCATCTGAACATCCATTACCCCACCTCCTGCTCTACCTCCATACCTTGCGGGTGCTACCCCTCTATAAAAATCTGCAGATTTAATAATTTCAGGATTAAAATTTGATAAAAACCCCCACAAATGGCCATTTCCATACAATGGCATACCATTCATCATTTGTAAACTTTGATCCGGGTTGCTTCCCCTAACAACTAAGCCAGCTAAACCTTCTATACCACCGGTTACACCAGGTAAAAATTGCAAATATTTAACTGGATCATTCACACTTAAAACTGACGGTGCCTCAATAATTTGTTTTCTTCGCGGAGAATAAAATGATGTTTTTTGATTATACAGACTTAATATCTCCTCAGCTGAGTCCAATTCATCGAACTTAACGGGTATTAAAAATATATTTTTTGTAACACTTGCTTCTACTTCAACCAATACCTTGATAGGTCTATAACCTGCTGCTGCAACAGCAATGGATTTATCGCCTCGAGTGGTAGGCAATTGATAATAACCGCATGTGTTGCTTTGTGTGTTTTCATTTGTTTCAACATTAACTATCACTGCACCTGGAATGGTCTCTAATGTCTCCTTATCATATACCCATCCGGTAATTGCAGGGACTTGAGCTTGCAGAAAATCGGCTGTTAATCCTGAAATTACTATTAAAATAATTTTCTTCAACATTTTGTACAAAATTAAGGAATGTATCTCCTTTTAAATCGACATTAACTTAAAATAAACGTTTAATATGGATAATTATATGTTTGTTCGATACCTACATAGTCGAGTGGAATTCCAATTTTGCTTTGTAATTGCTTCTCAATTTTTATTTTAATTGATTTAATCGCAAATTCACTATATTCCAAAAAAAAAGAATTGGCCATATCTTTAGAAAACGTTTCAAGCAGTTTGTATTCTGTTTTAGCTAAATTTATAATTATATGCGCAATGCTAAGATAATCAATAGTTTCCGACAAATCGTCATTAACAGAAACTCCATCGTAATCTATCGATATAGAAACGAACAATTCTACACCCTCTTTTCTCTCTAAATCATACCAGCCAATTGGACCAGTAATTCGCAATCGATCAATAAAAACTACCATTGGTATATTGTTAACAGGTTATTGAAAATAAATGAATCAAAGTTACGTAGTTTTGCATTAAAGGCAGAAAATTATGACTTTAGACGAACTCAAATCAATGAATCAAGGCAAAGATCGCTACGCAGCTCCTGATTTCTACAATATTGATGAATTCTTGTCAGAAGAACAGAAATTAATTCGTTCTTCTGTTAGAGATTGGGTTAAGCGTGAATTGAGTCCAATTATTGAACATTACGCTCAAGACGCC
Source organism: uncultured Flavobacteriaceae bacterium (assembly GCA_964554385.1). Classification (GTDB taxonomy): domain Bacteria; phylum Bacteroidota; class Bacteroidia; order NS11-12g; family UBA955; genus JAGKXC01. The sequence goes on from CAZKOM010000002.1 coordinate 5,361, forward strand.
AGTTTTCCTCGACATATCGTTAGAGAATTAGGGGCTATAGGAGCATTTGGACCTCAATTACCAGCTGAATATGGCTGTGGAGGAATGGATTATATTACCTATGGAATCATCATGCAAGAATTGGAACGCTGTGACAGTGGCATTAGATCTACCGCTTCTGTCCAAGGCTCTTTGGTAATGTATCCGATTTATAAATTTGGAAGTGAAGAGCAGAAACGGAAGTTCCTTCCAAAATTAGCTAGTGGGGAAATGCTGGGTTGTTTTGGTTTAACAGAGCCTGATCACGGTTCAAACCCAGGTGGAATGGTTACAAAATTCGAAGATAAAGGAGATCATTATCTTTTGAATGGCGCCAAAATGTGGATTAGCAATGCCCCTTTTGCCGATGTTGCAGTAGTTTGGGCAAAAAACGAACAAGGAATCATTCATGGCTTAATAGTAGAGCGCGGTATGGAGGGTTTCACCACTCCTGAAACACACAATAAATGGAGTTTGAGAGCTAGTGCTACCGGTGAATTAGTTTTTGATAATGTTCGAGTGCCTAAAGAAAATTTATTACCGGGCGTTACGGGTTTAAAAGGGCCATTAACCTGTTTAAATTCGGCTCGATACGGTATATCTTGGGGTGCACTTGGTGCAGCTATGGATTGTTACGATACAGCACTGAGATATGCAAAACAACGGGAACAATTTGGTAAACCAATTGCTGGATTCCAATTGCAACAGAAAAAATTAAGCGAAATGATCACTGAAATCACAAAAGCTCAGCTTTTGGTTTGGCGATTAGGTGTTTTAATGGATAATGGCAAAGCAACCCCTGCACAAATTTCAATGGCTAAACGAAATAATGTTGAAATTGCTTTAAACGTTGCTAGAGAAGCTCGTCAAATGTTAGGTGGCATGGGAATTACAGGAGAATTCCCAATCATGCGTCATATGATGAATTTAGAAAGTGTAGTGACTTATGAAGGTACACACGACATACACTTATTAATTCTAGGTATGGAGATAACGGGAGAAAATGCATTTTTATAAAACGAAAGAATACGATTTATATGTATCAAATTAAATTTGGAACCGACGGTTGGAGAGAAATTATTGCTCGTGATTTTACCGTTACTAATGTTAGAAGAGTTGCTCAAGCAACTGCTAAGTGGTTGAATAATAGCGATTTGCCAAAATATTGTGTGGTGGGTTATGATTGTCGATTTGGTGGCGAAATGTTTGCGCAAGAAACGGCAATGCAGTTGGCGGATGCTGGAATTAAAGTAAGTATATCTACCGGCTTTGTATCCACACCGATGATTTCGTTAGCGGCTAATAAAGAAAATGCTGGAGCTGGAATTATATTAACGGCTTCCCATAATCCACCATCGTACAATGGCTATAAAATAAAGGCTGGATATGGTGGACCTGCTACTCCATTGGAAGTATCTAAGGTAGAAGCACTAATTGAAGATTTGGAAATTTCTCCGAAATATGATTTTCAATGGTATCTGGATTCAGGTGCAATTGCCTACTTGGATATGGAATCCATGTATGCACAACACGCAAGGGATTGCTTTGATATGGGTGCTCTAGAAAATATGTCCTCATCTTTAGTTTATGATGCGATGTATGGTGCAGGTCAGCGAATTGTAAAACAGTTAATGCCCAAAGCGGAAATTTTACACGGACACTACAATCCTGGGTTTAAAGGAAGAGCTCCTGAGCCAATTTTAAAAAATCTTCCAGAAATTGGACCGATCATTTCATCCAATTCATTATATAAGTGCGGTTTAGCTACCGATGGGGATGCTGATCGCATTGGCTTTTTTGATGAACATGGAAATTTTGTAGATAGTCACCATTTAATATTATTATTAATAGAATACCTAACCCAATACAAAGGTCTAAGTGGTAAAGTGGTAAAGAGCTTTAGTGTAAGTGATAAAATACAGAAATTGTGTGAATTACGAGGCCTTGAATCAATTACTACTAAAATTGGATTTAAATATATCTGTGAATATATGGTAACCGATGATGTGTTGATTGGTGCGGAAGAAAGTGGAGGTATCGCCATTAAAGGACATATTCCAGAAAGAGATGGTGTTTGGATGGGGCTTGTTATCATGGAATACATGGCAAAAACAGGAAAAACTGTTTCTGAATTGATTCAAGATGTTTATAATTTGGTGGGTTCTTTTGCAGTTGAACGATACGATCTTCACTTAGACAACAACTTAAAGGAAGATATTGTTAATAATTGCAAATCAAATAGTTACAAAAATTTTGGAAACTACAATGTTATAGAACTTGAAGATGTAGACGGTTATAAATTCAGATTGGATTCTGGCGACTGGGTGATGATTAGACCCAGTGGTACTGAACCAGTTTTACGTGTTTATTCCGAAGCATCAAATTCTAAAAAGGCGTTTGAAATTCTTGATGCAACTAAAGCAACTATTTTAGGGTTATAAAAGCACTTATGGAGGGGAAAAAAGAAATAGAATTACCTTTATTACAAGTTGACATTGAGGCAATTTTAAAGCATAAATTCCCCAAAAATCATAAGTTCATTCCTAAGTTTGTTATTAAGTGGTTGCATGATTTTTTCCATTTAGACACGATTAATGGTATTTTACTGAATTATCGAAATATTAAAGGGGGAAAATTCGTAGAGAAGGTATTAGAACACATGAACATCAATTTGCATGTTCATGGTATCGAAAATTTACCTCTGGAAGGACCTGTGATTGTGGTTGCAAATCATCCAATGGGGGGATTAGATGCTATGTGTTTGCTAAAATCTTTAACAGATGTTAGATCCGATGTTAAAGTTATTGCAAACGAAATTGTAACTCATATTCCACAAATTCAAGAACATTTAAGCGGGGTTAACAAATTAGGAAAATCAAGCAAAGAGGCATTAAAAAATATTGATAAATTATATGAGTCGGCAGGAGTAATAGAGGTTTTACCTGCCGGTCTTTGTAGCCGCAAAATAAATGGAAAAATAGTTGATTTAGAATGGCAAAAAAGCTTCATCAGTAAAGCAATTCAGTATAAAATGCAAATTGTACCAGTTTATATTGATGGATCTAATTCAAATGCATTTTATAACTTAGCCAAAATTCGCAGATTGTTTAACATTAAGTTTAATTTGGAGATGATGTTGTTACCGAGTGAGTTGTATAAGCAGATGAATATGAGTGTGAATCTATATTTTGGCAAGCCCATACCATACACTCGATTCTCAAAAAACTTGGCATGGGAACAAGCACAGGAATTAAAGAATTTTGTTTATACCTTGGCCAAGGATAGTAACGAAACCTTTTAATTTAGATTTACTCAAAATATTGTATTTTTACCAAAATGGATTCAGTATTGGACATTATCTCACCTATCCCAAGGGAAACATTAATTAAAGAATTAACTTCTGATATTTTTGTTCGACCTACGAACAACGCAGATAATGAAATTTATATTTTCCAAGGAGACTCTAAACCCAATTTAATGCAAGAAATTGGTCGATTAAGAGAATTATCTTTCAGAAAAGCTGGCGGTGGAACAGGCAAATCGGTAGATATTGATGAATTTGACACTGGGGATTTCTCTTATTGGCAATTAATCGTATGGAACCCAGAGGAGCAAGAAATTGTTGGTGGTTATCGATTTTCTTTTTGTGCAAATGCAAAAGATTCGGAGGGTAATTTCCACTTATCTACTCGTGAGATTTTTAGTTATTCCGATAGGCTGAAAAGTGATTATTTCCCCTTTACCATAGAATTAGGTAGAAGTTTTGTACAGCCAAATTTTCAGCCCAGTGCAGATAGCAGAAAAGGAATTTTTTCATTGGATAATTTATGGGATGGCTTGGGTGCTTTGGTGGTAAAACATCCAGAGATCAAATATTTCTTTGGGAAAGTAACAATGTATGCTGATTTTCAACGCGATGCACGTAACTTAATTCTGGGATTTATGAATGCCTTTTTCCCGGACAATGAACAATTAGTGCATCTCCAATCACCCGTTATAATTGGAGATGAGTACTCAGATTTTATAAAGGAATTAAAAAATTTAAGTTTTAAGGAAGCCCATAAATTGCTTACTCAAAAAGTAAGAGAATTCGGCACTCACATTCCCCCACTTTTTAATGCCTACATGAGTTTAAGTCCTACCATGAAAACTTTTGGAACTGCGATTAATCATCATTTTGGGGATGTTGAGGAAACGGGTATTATGGTAACTATTGAAGATATTTACGAGCAGAAAAAAGATAGACACATATCTTCATATTTACAGTATTTAGCAAAAACGAAACTCTAAGGTATAAATATCTTCCCACCCCAATTTTCTCCATTGATCGAAACTTTATAATAATATATTCCGGAATTAATTAAGTTGATTGAAATAGGATTGCGTAAATCAGAATTGAATCTCCTAATAATTTCTCTTCCGTTTAAATCCAACAGCTGAAAATCACCCTTAGTGGTTAAATCTGTTTCTGAAATAAAGGATAATTCTTCCCGCTCAGTATCTATGACAATAGTTACTTTATCTGTTTTATGCGATTTTATCAATAGGAATTTTTCTAAAAATTTGATTGCATCGAGTGCATTTATTTTACCAAACCCGGCGGTGTTATTAGAATCATTACCGGTATACTGATCTCGAGTATGGCAGAAGCGCCACAAATTTTTAATGTCTTCAGGCGATAAATTAGGGTTGGCTTGTAAGTATAATGCAACGATTCCCGAAACATGCGGAGCCGCCATGGAAGTACCTGAAAACTGAACATAGTATTGATCAGCATTTCTCCAGTTTTGTTTGTGAACAACTTGATTATTCATCCAATCTGCATACTGATTTTTATGAAGTGCCGAAACAATATGGTGACCAGGCGCGATGATGTCAGGTTTTTGGCGGATTGATTTATAATCGCCTCTACCTGGAGCAGGTCCTCTGGATGAAAATCCTGCAATTTCCCCTGGAGTTAGCCATGGTTCTTCAATTAAACGTTGTTCAAAATTAAACCACTTATTTCTTGCAACATATGCACCAACGCTGAGTGTTCGACTTCCAGTCCCACCGTTTTCTCCAACCGAAAACTCAGAACTCCCCTCTTTGTATTTTGGACCAAATGTAACATCTCGATGTCCATGAGAAAATGTTCCGGAAGTCCAGCGATAAGATTGACCAGAATTCCATGCATGAAATCCAGATTCAGCGTTAAAACTAATCCGTATATACTTATTTCGGGGATTGTTGTTTTCTATCATTATAAGTGCGTTAGGCTTATTATTTATTGGATAGATTTGCTCTGACCAAATAATATCTAATGTATCGTCTCCACGATTTATACGTTCGCGATACGCACCACAATTCAAGCAATCTCCAACTTTATTCCATTTACTCGATAAAATTACATTTCCCAAAGTATCTACCAACGATATTTGTATATTAAATCGTTTATTGGGGTCACCCCATGCATCGATGTAAACGTTTTCAGTGGGGTAATCCTTTCGAGATTTGTCTAAGGCAAGTGTATGTATTGTGTCCCCCATCAAATTTCCACCTATATGCATTTTATTGCCTCCATCATTTCCTGCAGCCCCAACTACAATTTTACCTGGACCAACTAACGCAGCTACAGATAAGTCAAATAAACTTGTTCCATCATGCGGTCCTGTATGCATCCCCCAGCTTAAATTAGCCACCACGGGTTTTTGGTGTTTATCTCCTACATCAAAAAGATATTTATACCCGTCTATAATCGTTGGATTAGCAACAACAAAATCCCCCAAGGCAGATCCACCCAAGCTGTCGTTGGCATATTTTATACCTACAAAACTAAGTTCAGCTTCGGGTGCCATTCCTCGATACTTGAAATTTGTTGACAACAATCCTGATCCTGCAGCTATTCCTGCTACATGAGTACCATGTGTTCCGTCATTGTCGATTGCCGTAAGAATTTCTTGAGTGTCTTTATATTCTGAACCGTAATTGAAATTGTTTGGTCTTTTACCTGTTGCATGTTGTTGATGCCACATGGAGATAATCTTTGTTTTATTTCCTTGTTGGTTAAAGAATGTTGGATGATCCGTTTGAAAGCCAATATCCACAATTCCAACGATGGTATTTTTACCGGTGTAATTTTGTTTTAATCCATTGTTAATTCCTAGTTCCACTTTATCCACCATGGACATATACCTACTGGTATCATTCAAGGGTTTGGGTGCGTTTAGCCTACTGCTCAATTCTAAATAATATATATTATCATCGCCTAATAGCGATTCTAAAACAACGGGTTTAAATCGTATATGAATTAATGAATAATTCAAGTCGCAAAATCCTTCCAAGCGAGGCGATAATACCGATACGATTTGAACATCATTTAAATTAAATTCTGGTTTTGCTAATGCGAAAGCATGCCAATAGCCATCGAATGTTGGAAAAATCGGCTGTAGATTTTTTTCCATTTTCGATAAAATAGCAATTTGTGAATTAGCACTAAATTTAGACGTTCCCGTTGAAGTTAATACTTGAGCGGTTAAATTCGTCGACAATAAAAATGCCACAAAAAAATACACTATAATTTTTCGCATAGCACAAAGGTAGCATGTTGAGTTATAAATTTGCGAGCATGGATTTATCATGGTTAGAAAGGACAGAACTTCTTATTGGCAAAGAACAATTAGAAAATCTATCAATGAAAAACGTATTGGTAGTTGGTTTAGGTGGGGTTGGAAGTTATGCTGCGGAATTTATATGTAGAGCGGGAGTTGGTAAAATAACCATAGTAGATGGAGACATTGTAGATGTAACCAATAAGAATAGACAATTACCTGCACTAAATAGCACCATTGGTAAAAAGAAGGCGCAAATTATGGCAGACCGGATGATGGATATTAATCCCAACCTAAATCTAACCGTTATTGATTCTTTTCAGAGGCCAGAACACACAATGGCATTAATTGAATCAGAGCGATTTGATTACGTTATGGATTGTATTGATTCTGTAACTCCCAAAGTCTATTTGATTAAGACTTGCGTTCAATATCAACAACGAATAATATCAAGCATGGGTGCAGGTGGCAAAACGGATGCAAGTAAAGTAAGTGTTACCGATATTTCTAAAACTTATAATTGCCCATTTGCACGAAATGTTAGAAAACGATTGCATAAGCATGGTGTTTATAAGGGTTTTAAAGCTGTATTTAATGAAAGTGAAATTAATCGAGAATCTGTTAAATTAACGGATGGAAGTAATTTTAAAAAGAGTTTTTATGGTACAATATCATTTATGCCTGCATTATTTGGTTTGCGAATGGCTGCAGAAGTAATTAATGATTTACGAATTGAACGCTAGTTTAAAATTATTCAATAATTCTTCAATCGTATTTGTTAAATGAGATTATTGCCAATAAATTTGGAATTCAACCTATGAGAAAATTATTATTATCTACAATGATGCTTGGAGCGATTGGATTTTTAGCTTCATGCAATGACGAGGGTGGCTCGAACAACAACAACGGAACTATTGACATTTCTGGAAAAACCAAACAAGAAGTATTCATGATGCATTCTTGGAAGTTAACTTCATGGATTGACAGTGGACAAGGAGAAAAAACGGAGAGCATTGAACAATGCAAACAAGACGATGTCTACGATTTTACCACAACCACTACATTCAAAGTAACTAATAATCAAAAATGCGATCCATCTGATAAGGATGTAGATGTATTAAACTGGAGCATGTCTAGTGCTAACGGGGATGATATTAACTTTTTTGGTGTTAGTTGGAAGATTAAATCATTGACCGGAGAAAAAATTACTTTAAATCGAAAGTATTTATTCAATTTTCCTTCTGGATCAACCGATACGTTGTACTCGGATATTACACTTGTGAAGAAATAATTGGCTATTATTATATTCCACGGGCCGTCTAACTAATAGTTAGGCGGCTTTTTTAATTAGTTAAATTCTTAATGCACTCTTTTTGAAGCGTTTCTGCTTTTGAATAATCCGGGGACATTCTTAGTATTTCGTCACAATGCGCCTTGGCTGTTTGATAATTTTCAAATTCAAATTCAATAATTGCCATATTATAACGTGCCATAATATGACTTGGATTTAGCTTTAATGTTCTTTCATATAATTCCATAGCAGTCTTATAGGCTCCATTCCATTGCGATGCTAAACCATAGTGATACAATGCCTCATCACTAAACTCGTTCATAGAAGCTGCTTTTTTCGCCCAGACTAAAGATTGATTATCACGTTTTGCCATTAACAATAAAGTGTATTGCATAGTAGCATCATAATTTTCTGAATTCTCTTTGAGCACTGTTTGCAATAGATTAATGGCAGTATTTGTATCCTTTTGTTCTTTGGCAGATATGGCTCTATAGACCATAGCCTTTTCGCGATAATCCGGTATTTCTTGAAGCTCTTTATATAATTTTTCTGCTTCTGTATATTGTTGTCGTGCCAAGAACAAGTACGCCAGTAAAGACTTTGCCTCATAAAAATCCGGCTGTAATCGCAAGCATTCTTCTAAGTGGTCTTTAGCTTTCTTGGGTTGAGCTGAATCTAGTGATAAATAGGATTCAGCTATTTTATAATGATATAAGGGTTGTTTATCGTTTATAGAAATTGCCCATTCTAAATCAGTTATTGCATCTCTATATTTTTTTTCGAAAAAGAAAGCGTTTCCTCTGAGGTAATATAATTCTGCGTTTTTCGGATCTTTGTTGATTTTAGCGCTGGCAGAACGAATGTCTGCTGAATAACTAGTGTCGGTTTCGCTAATGTACCTGCCTGAAATACTGGAATTGCTGCAGGAAGCAATGATTAGTAACCATATTAAGGAAATGGCTAATCTGCTCATTTTGTGCTCGGGACGGGAATCGAACCCGTACTGTCATTGCTGACAACAGGATTTTAAGTCCTGCGCGTCTACCTATTCCGCCACCCGAGCGGGGTTGCAAATATACAATAATTATCTAATTTTCTAAGAATTTATTGAGATAATTGTTGATTCTATGATATCGCAAGCCTCATGTAATTGACTTTCAGAAATTAACAAAGGCGGAGCAAATCGAATTGTATGGGTATGGGTTTGTTTTGCCAATAGTCCATTTGCCAATAATTCTAGACAAATATTATATGCAGTTTTATTTTCACCAAACGGCTTAATATCTATGGCATTCAATAATCCTTTTCCACGAACATCCAAGATTAAATCCGATTTAATATTTTTCATCCGTTCTCTGAAAATTTCCCCCATAGCTTCGGCATTTTCAATCATTTTTTCTTCCAGTAAAACTTCCAATGATGCCATCGCCACGGCACATGCTAACGGATTTCCTCCAAATGTGGAACCATGCTGCCCAGGATGAAGTACACCCATAACCTGATGAGATGTCAATACAGCACTTACAGGCAAAACACCGCCACCCAATGCTTTTCCTAAAATTAATATATCCGGTTTAACATCTTCATGATCGCAACACAGTAACTTTCCGGTTCTGCCTAATCCAGTTTGCACTTCATCAGCGATAAAAAGTACATTGTATTTACTACATAATTCACGAACCCCTTTGAGATAACCCAAAGGTGGAACTTTTACTCCAGCTTCGCCCTGAATTGGCTCCACCATAAAGGCACAAGTGTTATTATTACTTAATGCCGCTTCCAATTGTTGCAAGTCACCGTATGGAACGACATCATACCCTGGCACCAATGGACCAAAATTCCCGTAGCTATCTGCATCTTGAGATGAGCTTATAGCAGCAATAGTTCTTCCCCAAAAGTTTCCTGTTGCAAACACTACTCTTGCTTGGTTACTGGCTATTCCTTTGATTTCATATCCCCACTTCCTTGCTAATTTTATTGCAGTCTCTCCTCCTTCTACACCCGTATTCATAGGTAAAACACGATCAAAACCTAACAGGTTGGTTATATACTTCTCGTAAGGGCCTAATAAATTGTTATGAAATGCCCTAGATGTCAAAGTTAAACGCTCTGATTGATTTTGTAATGTTTTAATAATTTTAGGATGACAATGCCCTTGATTTACAGCACTATAAGCCGACAAAAAATCCCAATATTTCTTTCCATTTACATCCCAAACCTCTACCCCTTTACCGTATTCCAATACTACTGGTAAAGGATGGTAATTGTGAGCACCGTACGATTCTTCGAGTTGAATAAAATATTGTGACTTGTCTTGAAGCATAACACAAATTTACTACAAGCAATACTGATTTTAAGAGACCGAATAAAATTAGTATTTTCGAAGTCACCGGATGTTGCGATTTTACACATTCATACTATTTTATATTTTAGCAAATAATTCTGCTTTGGGTTCAAGTACGATGAGCTCAACCATTGGATTTCAATCACATAGGAAAAATAACGAAAACCAGCCTATTAAGTGTTTAAAATACGGTCGCATTAAATTAATAACTCAACTTGATCCTAATTCTCAGAAAAGACTTGTGGATAGCATATTCATGCAAGTGAATGAGAGTTTACAAAAAATAGAATTGCGACTTGGCTATAAGTTAACATCGGATATTGAAATTCAATTATTTACCGATCTTGAAAATTACGAAGCGGCATTTAAAGAAACCAAAATATACGCAGAGCAACATAAAATTGCTAACGTATATACTCAGGAGAAAATATTGCCCCTTTTTGTGGCGCAAACTTTTCATAACATTAAGTCTGATATCCAATTTTTAGTTACGTATATTATATTAGATGAGTTCCTACATGGAGTTGGAGTTAAACAACGATTAAACCAAGGCGATGCTGTGAGATTGCCAATTTGGCTTATACATGGTTACTGTTATTTAAATGCGTCACCTTGGAGCGCGAAAGATGCCGATCAATTTATCTTATTCACAAAGCAAGGTTGTTATAAAAATCTCCATAAAATTCCGGCTGAGGCACAGTCCGTATTCGGAAAATATATTTGGAATAATATATTAATTAACACGAACAAAAACACTGAGTCAACTATATGGTTTACAGTGAAATATACCAATCAATTGAATGAAGCATTTTTATTTCAATTTAAACAAACTTTTGATGATTGGTATCAAAGTATTCCACCAATAAATATAAAAACACAAACACAATCCAGCGATTTACCATTACCAAAATCGTTTTCTGGGAAAACCATTCAAAATATCACCACAGATAAGAATAATTCCTATTTAATTCTTATGTCGGATGAAATCAGTGATAAATTAGTGTTGTATTCTCAAAATAAACAACTGAACACAATTGCAGAATTTAATTCTCATGATCAAATTAATCCATGGTTTCGTAAAAATGAATATCAATTATGGTACGATAGTTTTTCTAATAAATTCTTTTTCGCCATCCGAAAAGGTATGGTATGTAGCGTTTTTACCTATACGAAAGACAAACATCTTGTTTTAATTGATAGCATACAATTAGGGTTAGAAGAAATAAATAATGGCCTTACTTTCAATATTTATAAAACATTATCTACTAATTACGATAAATTTATTAATTCTGTTTCTGGATCTGTAATTGAAATAATTTCAGAAGGTTATTCGATATATAAAAACGTTCAGCATCTGTTGGTAATCTCGAGATTAAATAAAAATTATCGTTCAAAATCACAGCACCCTATTGTAAATTCCCCCTACTTATTATCGATTTACAGGATTCAAAACAATGAATACACGCTATTGCGCTGTGATAGCTTTAATGAATTACCTGTAATTGGTAGCGTGCTTACAGAAACCTCAAACAGAATTAGCTACACCATGGGGAATAGCCATTTTTGGAAATTGAATTTTATTGAATTCAATCAAGAAGATGATTTACATTGGAATACAGGATTTACATTGCAGAACTTTAGACATTACAAAGACTACAAGGAACAAATTTTAGAAATTGGGAATCAAAATGACTTTGCGATAGTAAAAATTCTTAATAACTGGCAAGAAACCAAACAAGAAATTATAACTTTATATAAACAACCTGAAACTGCGGTCAAAGTTATTACAACCGCCACTGTGGATAGTTTTAAGTTCGATAGTTCATCCATAGGTTTTCAATTTATTAGTAACTACACGGTTCGTTCATGGCTGAATAAAACCAAGCAACAACTTGTAGATCAGTATACCGGTGACTTTAATGTGAATTTTATTACTCCTGGATATTATCTTAAACATGCGGGGATATATTTAACCAATTTTGAAAATCGGAACTTTACTTACTACAACAGAATTCCGTTGAAAAATCTGATAAATAGTCCTTTTACTCCAACGATTCGATTGCATATTGCCGATAAACTCAATCAACACAATCTTACCATGATGATATTTAGTAATATTATTGGTAGCCGCATGGGTATGGAGGTAAATCAGCAGCTGGATTTAAATAATAAATATTCATTAACCCATACATTATTATGGAGAAATAGGAATTTTGTTTCTAGTGAAAACAATTATATTCGTAATAGTTCGATAAGCAATCAAATCGGATTAACTAAATCCTGGTTGAATTGTATACGGACTTCCATCGATATTGAAATTAGGTATGATGCATTTTATTCTAGGATCAGCAACCTAAGTCAGGCAATTACTCCTTCTACAAAGACTGCATTAGGGAGTATGTTTTTTACTTTTAGATATAATACTGAGCAAGAATATAATCAAACATCCTTGAAGCGTTGGAACTTTCAATCGAAATTATCTATGGGACCCACAATTTTCGACCAAAGTAATCCATATAATTTCATTTTTAAACTTGAAGGTGTTTCATCAAAATCGATTGGTAAACACTTTTTGTATCGTAATCGATTTAGTAGTATATATACTGTAGGAAAGACTCAAACGCTTTATTTAATTGGTGGAACCGATGGTTGGTTAAATAACGATCAATATATTGATAAAATTCCTGCTATCAAGTTAAACACAAATTTCAATATGGTGGGTTTTGGATTACCTGTGAGAGGTTTTGTGTATGGAAGCCGTTTAGGTTCTTCTTATTTTTCAATTCAACAACAACTTGAATTAGAATTGTTTAAATCCATAATTCATAGACAGATAAAGAATATATTTATCAGTGATTTAACCGTTTATTTGTTTGGCGATGCGGGAATGGCTTTTGTAGACAATAATCCTAAATCACTGTCTAATCCATATCATACAAGACAAATAAGTACGGGTAATTATCAGCTATGGTATACCTCTTTACACAACCCATGGATTTTCAGTGTTGGTTTTGGAGTTCGAACCTACATTATGGGATTTCCTTTGAAATATGAATTTTCTATACCTTCAATTGATAAAAAATTTCAAAAAACCCAACATTTAATCGGTTTACAATGGGATTTTTAATATTAATTGCTTGAAAAACGGATGTTATAATTAATTTTGCGACAACACATCATTACTAATGGGACTTTTTAGTTTTCTTACCCAAGAGCTTGCTATCGACTTAGGCACGGCAAATACACTGATAATATTCAAGGACAAAGTTGTTGTGGATGAGCCAAGTATTATTGCAATCGAGCGTCAAACAGGGAATGTTATTGCTGTGGGAAAGGATGCCATGCAGATGTTTGGAAAGGAAAATGAAGGTATTCGTTGTATTCGTCCACTAAAGGATGGTGTAATTGCGGATTTCCAAGCTGCTGAACATATGATTCGCGGTATGATTAAAATGCTGAATCATCAAAACCGCTGGATAGCTCCTCCACAATTAAAAATGGTTATTTGTATTCCGTCTGGTATAACCGAGGTAGAGAAAAGAGCTGTTAAAGATAGCGCAGAAAGAAGCGGAGCTAAAGAAGTTTATTTGATTCATGAACCTATGGCCGCTGCTGTTGGAATTGGAATTGATGTCACTCAACCCCAAGGAAACATGGTTGTAGACATCGGTGGAGGTACAACTGAGATTGCTATCATTGCATTGGGTGGTATTGTGTGTGATGAAAGTATTCGTGTTGCTGGGGATGAATTTAATATGGATATCTTGGAGTACATGCGCAGAGAACATAATCTACTTATTGGGGAACGTACCGCCGAAAAAATCAAAATTCATATTGGAAGCGCTTTACAAGAATTAGATTCTCCTCCTGAAGATTATGCTGTTTATGGTAGAGATTTGATGACAGGTATACCAAAGCAAATCATGGTAAGTTACAGTGAAATTGCTCGTGCATTGGATAAGAGTATCATGAAGGTTGAAGAAGCAATTTTAAAGGCATTGGAACAATCACCGCCAGAATTAAGCGCAGATATATTAACCAATGGTATTTGGCTAACTGGTGGCGGTGCATTATTGAGAGGATTAGACAAAAGGATTTCACTCAAAACAAAGTTGCGTGTAAATATTGCCGAAGATCCTCTTCGAGCTGTAGTTCGTGGAACTGGAACAGCTTTGAAAAATATCGGTCGTTTCAAGTTCTTAATGACAGCTTAATTTCCTTCTCATGATTGTAATATTCCGTTGGATACGGAATAGGGCTTATCCCCTGCTGTTCGTAGTTTTACTGTTTAGTGCTTTATTACAAATTGTTCAGTATAACCTTTATCAGCGTTCAGTATTTTTCAATCAAACTTTAGGTTTTTACAGAAAAATCGACAAAGAAAAGTCCGATGTAACAGCCTATTTCGATTTAAAACAACAGAATGAAGCACTTCTTGCTGAAAATCAGTTGCTTAGAAATCAGTTATCTTGGAATTTACAATCTATTGGTACATTTACAGATACCCAATATACCGATACCAATACCAAAACACTTGTTCGATTTGAACAAATTTCAGCCCAAGTAATTAAAAATTCCACAAACCGAAGAAATAACTTCTTGATTATCGATAAAGGCAGGAAACATGGTATTGGAAAAAACATGGCGGTTGTTGGACCAAATGGGATTGTAGGGATAGTATTTGAATCTAAAGACAATTATTCTTTGGTTTTATCAGTTTTAAATTCCAAGTTTGAATTAACTCCATACGTAAGGGAAATTACTTTAAATCAGGGGGTAATTAATTGGGATGGAAGTAATCCAAGATTTATTGACCTCCAAGAAGTTAATCGATTTGAGAAAGTGAAAAAAGGAATGAAATTATATACAAGTAATTATTCCTTAATTTTCCCAGCGGGTATACCTATTGGTACGATTGACGAAGTAAAAACATCATTAACATCAAACTTTCACGAAATTAAAGTTCAGTTAAGTACTGATTTTACAAGATTAAATTTGGTAACTGTTATCAAATTAAAGGACCAATCCGAAATAACAGAAATACAACAGACAATTCAGAATATCGAAGAAGATGAATAGTTGGTTAAAGTGGTTTTTTACAGCGCTCATCTGGGCTCTTATCCAAGTATATTTAGTGGACCAATTGAATATTGCTTGGTGGATTAAACCTTTACCCTATTTGTACTTTATTTTTATTTTACCATTTGATTTAAACAAATTTGGTGGCCTTGTTATTGCTTATTTTTTTGGCTTAACCATCGATGTCTTATCCGGTACCATTGGAATACATACCGCAGCAACTTTAACTACGGTGTTTATAAAGTATTTTATTGATGATCGTTTCTTTAATTTGGATTCAATACAACTTCAAGGTCATTATACGATAAATGAATATGCTATAGGAAGAATGTCATACATAGGCTATGCCCTGAGTATTATTTTCATACATCATTTCCTGTTCTTTGCGTTAGATTATTTTGAGTTTAATCAAATACCTTTAATATTTTTGTTATCCGCTACTTCATCCGTAGTAACTTTATTTATCGTCTTTTTAGCAACCAAATTGATTCCAAGGCAGTAATATGGAACACAGCAATAAGCGAATTGTATTTATTTCATTGATACTGCTAATTGCTTTGGTATATTGGATACGATTAATCAATCTCCAATTAGGAGAAAAGGATTATGAAACCGTAGCGATTAATAATGCATTAAACAAGATTACTTTGTATCCTTCGAGAAGCAATCTATTTGACAGGCATGGAAAGCTTATCGTTTACAACACGCACATTTATGATTTATCGGTTTTTCCCTTTGAAATTAAAGAACTCGATACTTCATTACTCAGTAAGATTTTAGAAGTACCCGGAAAAGACTTGCTCAATTTATTTGAGGATGCCAAGATTAAAGCGTTGAGGCGACAAAAGAATAACGCCAACAATAAATCAACTACTTTCTATAGTAACCTATCGCCTAGACAATTTGCATTTTTACGTGAAAATATGTTTCGGCTGAAAGGATTTTTTATTGAATCCAGAACGGATAGACAGTTTGCTAGTAAGTCAGCACCCCATGCCTTAGGATATTTGGGTGAGGCGAATGAATCATTATTAGCCAGTGATGAATACTATCAACCTGGCGATTTGGTTGGTATTACTGGCTTAGAGAGGTTTTACGAAAAAGAATTTAGAGGTATAAAAGGAATAAAAACAGTTTGGCAAAATCGAAAATACGAGCAAAAAGGAGAAGTAAAAGATTCCCAATTCAACTATCCTAGCATTGCCGGACCAGACGCAACCTCCACCTTGGATATCGACGTACAAAATTACGCTCGATTGTTATTAGAGGGAAAAAAAGGTTCAATAGTGGCCATAGAACCTCAAACTGGGGAAGTCATTGCATTTGTGAACTTTCCAGATTATGACCCCAATACTTTGGTTGGAAGGTCTCGTGCAAATACGTTTAAATATTTATTAACGGATCCTGTAAAACCCCTATATAACAGAGCAGTTAAGGGGGTTTACCCACCAGGCAGTACCTTTAAAACCGTTATGGCAGCAATTGCACTTCAAGAAGGTGTTTTGGAACCTGGCACAACCCATGGATGTGGCGGAGGTTACAGATTGGGAAATATCCGTGTAGGTTGCCATCCCCACGGAGGGCCATTAGATGTTCGAGGTTCCTTACAAATTAGTTGTAATAGTTATTACTGTCAGGTATTTAGAGATGTAATCGATAATCCGAAGTACAACAATGTAAAAGAGGGTTATGCAGTATTGGAAAAACACTTACGTTCATTTGGACTTGGCAGCCCTTTGGGTATAGATTTAATGGGTGAAAGCAGAGGAAATATTCCTAGTGTTAATCAGCTGAATAAACGACATGGTAAAAGTTGGAAAAGCAGCACCGTTATTTCCTTGAGCATTGGTCAAGGAGAAATTTTGTTAACACCTCTACAAATTGCCAATTTAGCGGCAATTATGGCCAACAGAGGTTGGTATATAACTCCTCATTTAATCAGGAAAATCGATGGTTTCAATGATACCTCGTGGAGACGAAAATTTACTTTAAAAAATTACACGACGGTCAATCCTATGCACTTTGAAACCGTGATTGAAGGCATGGCTGGAGTGACTATTCCTGGAGGTACAGCCAACGGGACGGGAATCCCTAATATTGAAATTTGTGCTAAAACGGGTACGGCCCAAAATCCACATGGAAAAGATCACAGCGTATACATGGCATTTGCCCCCAAAGACAATCCAAAAATTGCCATTGCTGTTATTGTAGAAAATGGAGGATATGGTGCAACTTATGCTGCCCCAATCGCAAATTTAATTATTGAAAGATATTTGAATCCAGGTAAGGAAACACAAAAGCCTGATATGGAAAAGCGTATGTTAGAAAGTAAAATCCAGTAATAATGAATACTTATAACAAACAACGTCAAGAATCCGTAGATTTCCTTTCGGTGTTTTTATTTCTGGTTTTAATTGTTATCGGTTTTATTTCTATTTCATCGTCTACTAGCGATATAAATTGGGATCATTTCAAATTGAGTGGTTTAGCTACAAAACAGATATTCTTTTTAGCTGGCGCATTTGTAATAATACTAACCATTTTGTTTTCGAATGTTGCGGTTATCGATTATTTTGCTTACGGTTTTTACGGTATTGCACTACTACTTAATATACTCGTTGTATTAATCGGACATGAAGTAAAAGGTGCTAAATCTTGGTTTGGTATTGGAGGATTTGGATTACAGCCTTCTGAGTTTGCAAAAGTTGCTACCGCCCTAGCTCTTGCTAAATTTCTAGGGACCTATGGTGTTCGATTGAAAGGTTGGAAAAATATTAGTATTTCCATGGCTATTTTCCTAATACCCATGATTGTAATACTATTACAAGATGATACCGGTAGCGCATTGGTTTTTTTATCTTTTTTTTTAGTATTGTTCAGAGAAGGCTTACCTGGTTGGGTGCTTTTAAGTGCGGTCTGGTTAGGTTTATTGTCAGGATTTCGAATTATTGGTGATTTTCAAGGTGTTTCGGTTTATTATGGTTACGGTTTACTGTTTGGATTAGCAAGTCTACTTATTTTATTCTTTAGAAAAAATAAAGCAGTCATACCTTTGATAATAACGGTTGCGGTTGTATCCTCTACTTTTTACACTGTTGTTGGATCGGCATATCATTCCATATTACAACGACATCAAAAAAGCAGAATTGAATCTGTATTAGGATTAAAGGAGGATGCTCAAGGAATTGATTTTCACGTTAAACAGTCCAAAATAGCCATTGGAGCTGGAAAGTTATGGGGTCGAGGATTTATGAAAGGGACGCAGACCAAGATGGGATTTGTACCCGAACAACATACAGATTTTATTTTTGATACAATTGCTGAAGAATGGGGTTTCATTGGAACAACGGTATTTTTTATTATTTATATTGGCTTTTTACTAAGGCTAGCGATGTTAGCCGAGCGTCAAACGACAACATTTGGAAGAGTTTTAGGCTACAGTTTAGTTTGTGTATTATTCTTTCATTTCACCATTAACATTGGAATGACCGTAGGTTTAATGCCCGTTATTGGGATACCACTACCCTATATTTCCTATGGCGGTAGTTCCTTATGGGCTTTCTCATTGTTTTTATTCATTTTTTTACGCGTTGATCAAGTAAGAAAATAGCGATACAACCATTATTATTGTATAAAGAAATCATTTATGAGAAACAGACCACAAATTAAGTTTTTGGGTTATGCATTTGCATTGTTTTTATCATCTTCTTGTGGCGATAAACATAATGAAAACGAGGTTTTATTTGAAAAAATAGATAAAAATCAATCGGGCATTACATTTATCAACACAGTTCCGGAGAACGACACATTGAATCAATTCACATATCACTATCTTTATAATGGTACCGGTGTTGCTATTGGAGATATTAATAATGATGGTTTACCTGACATGTACTTTTCTGGAAATGAAAAGTCTTCTTGCCTCTATTTAAATAAAGGTGACTTCAAATTTGAAGACATTACTCAATCTTCTGGTACTATTACCGATCGTTGGGTAAGTGGAGTAACCATGGCGGATGTGAATAATGATGGATTTCTAGATATTTATGCATGTGTTTCTGGCCCAAGAAAATCTTCCGCCAAGATGGGAAACCTTCTCTTTATCAATCAGAAAAACAATACATTCAAAGAAATGGCAACGCAATGGGGTGTTGCAGACCAAGGGAATGCTACGTGTGCAACATTTTTCGACATGGATAATGATGGCGACTTAGATATGTATTTGGGTAATCATTCCGAAAAATTCTTCAACAATATCAGTACTAAATATTCTAAAGAATTAACGTTAAACGAAAATAATCAACAACATTTATTTCGAAACGATGGAAATCGATTCACTGATATTTCTGAATCCGCCGGAATTAAAGCAATGGGTTATTGCTTAAGTGCCACCGCAGGAGATTTTAACGAAGATGGATTAACGGACCTATACATCTGTAATGATTACCATGTACCTGATTTTTATCTAATAAATCAAGGAAATGGCAAATTTGAAGATAAGTTCAACGATTATTTCAAGCACAGCAGTACAAACAGCATGGGAGCAGATCAGGGCGACGTTAACAATGATGGTTATTCTGACCTAATCACATTGGATATGTTGGCTGAAAGTCCGCGCAGATACATGCAATTAATGGGGCCCAAAGACTATGACTATACAGTCATGGGAATAAAAAATGGGTTCAAACATCAATATATGAAAAATGCTCTACAAATCAACTTGGGTAATGGTCATTTTTCTGACATGTCTTATTTGTATGGCGTTGCCAAAAGCGATTGGAGTTGGTGTCCATTACTGAATGACTTTAACGACGATGGATTTTTGGATTTGTTTGTTTCCAATGGTTATTACAGAGAGGTAACAGATTTAGATTTCATGTTGTATCAATTAAATAAAGAACAAAGTAAACAGACACAATTCACTCATGAAGAGCTACTAAAGCATATACCTTCAGAGAAATTGCAGAATTTTTTGTTTATGAACGAGGGCGGAACAGGCTTTGTTAATAAAGCAGCGGAATTAGGATTAGAAGATTTATCACACAGTACTGGCGGCGGATTAGCTGATTTCAATAATGATGGGAGAATGGATTTAGTAGTTTGCAACCAAGGCGAAGAGCCATTTCTATATAAAAACACAGGTAATTCGGGTAATTATTTAAATATTAAAGCAGAAGGAACAACAAATAAATTTGGAGTTGGATGTAAATTTTTTGTTGAGGATTCTGTTGGAATCAGTGGCAAACCAACCTATAGGAAATTCGTGTTACAACCGTCTCGTGGTTATCAAAGTAGCTCGCAACCGTTAGTGCATATTGGTTTTGGTGATAAAGAAAAAGCAAGTTCAATAATTGTTGTTTGGCCTGGTGGAAAATTTCAACGGTTAGAAAATGTTGAATTAAATAAAACGATAACAGTTAAAGAAAGTGATGCTTCCGGTAACTTTAAGTTTGATAATGAACATGAAAAACTCTTTGTTGAAAATTCAGAAGAAATAGGTTTAGATTTTCTGCATGTAGAACAAGAGAATCCTGACTTTAAAAGAGAACCGTTATTACCCCATCGGTACACTACCTTAGGTCCAGGAACTGCCTCTGCGGATGTAAATGGTGATGGCTTAATGGATTTATTTATTACTAACGCTCGAGAAAGTAATGGTTGTAAATTATATCTACAGAATTCCAATGGTAAATTCTCTGCGGCTAATTCCCAGCCATGGAAAGTGATGAGTTATGTGGATGTTGTTGGATGTTTGTTTGTAGATACAGACAATGATGGTGATCAGGATTTATATTTAGCCGCGGGAGGTTCAGAATATGATTGGCCTTCAGATAAATATAATCACGAGATTTTTATTAACGATGGTAAAGGCAACTTTA
Source organism: uncultured Flavobacteriaceae bacterium (assembly GCA_964554385.1). GTDB lineage: Bacteria > Bacteroidota > Bacteroidia > NS11-12g > UBA955 > JAGKXC01. The sequence continues at coordinate 26,562 of CAZKOM010000002.1, forward strand.
AAAGAGGTAATGGAATTTTGCCAAATGTAAATACTAGTGGTGGCACTGTTTGCGCTGCAGACTATGATGCCGATGGAGATATGGATTTATTTGTTGGTGGAAGAATTTTACCTGGGAATTATCCCAAATTAGGCATACGATCGTATTTACTGCAAAACAATGGCGGAAAGTTTAGAGATGTTACCGAAGCTTTAGCTCCTGATTTAGTGCATGCAGGTATGATAACTTCGGCTGTATTTGCCGATTTCTCAGGAGATCATTTACCCGATTTAGTCTTATGTGGTGAATGGATGCCTATCATTTTCATGGAAAATCAGAATGGAAAATTGATAAATAAAACCGCCGAATACGGGGATGTTTCCATGAGTGGTTGGATGAATAGTATTTTACCTATTGATATCGATAACGACGGGGATTTGGATTTGGTAGTAGGAAACAAAGGAAATAATAGCTTCATACAGGCTAGAACAAGTAATCCACTAAAAGTGTATTGGGCCGATTTCGATGGAAATGGCAGAACAGATATAGCTATGAGTTATTCATATAGTGGAATTGAATACCCTTTGTTTACCATGGACGAGATGGGACGTGCTTATCCTGTATTTATTCGTAAAAAGTTTACTCGCTATAAAGACATAGCTGGAAAAAGTATATCGGAGATTTTTGGGCAAGAAACGCTTCAACAAAATAGCTTGATTGCAACTTCATTTTCTAGCGTAATTGCTGTAAATAATGGAGGTAAATTTCAATTTAACCCTCTCCCATTTTACGTGCAAGCTGGCCCATTGTATGGTACTGCATTCTTGGATGTTAATACAGATGGTTACGATGATATTTTAGGATTTGGAAATAATTATAACACCCGCGTCCCTCATGGCCGGGATGATGCGTTGTCTGGTTTTGTTTTAACCAACAAAAACGGCAATTTAGAATATACGGGAGGCAGCAAAATTAATTTATATAACCAGTTGGATGCAAAATCTGTAATTACCATTCCAATTAGAAATAGCCAGACATCTACTTCCAAAGCAACCGTAATTGTGTCTAATTGCAACGGAGAGTCAAAGAGTTTTACTTTAAATCAAAGCGCTGAATTCATTCCAGCACCCAGATTTAGCAGTTATGCGATGGTTAAACTTAAAAATGGACAAACCAAAATTGTTAATTTAAATCCAGGAAAAGGCTATTTATCATCCGACGCACCGGGTGTATGGACAAATAAGTCCACATCGAAAGTTGAGTTTTATAATTCTAAAGGACAAAAACTTTAAAAACTCAATATTTGTTGTATTTCAATAAAACAATCCTTATCTTTGCAGCCTAATTTTTTGAACCATGGGTGTTACCAGATTAAAAAGAAAAGAAGCCAAAAACAGAGCTCGTTCAACCAAGCGTGTTGATGATATTAAGCGTTTGCGTTTTGTTCCTACCATTCCTTCACCACACAAAGGTGAGTCTGGTATAATTTTGGAAGACCAAGAGAATAAATAATTTTTTTATTATTATATGATAAAGCGCATCGTTTTCACGGTGCGCTTTTTTTATTTTTGCTAAACCCATGAAGAAAATCTACTTAAATGCAATTTGGTTTCTGATAATTATCAGCATTACCATAATTCAATCTTGTAATTCCCAAAAGGACACAAAGCACAGTTTATTGAATGAGAATATTCTGAGTGAATGTAATTTAGCCATTCAAACTTCTATCGTTCAAGATATGGTGCCTGCACCTGTTGGATCACGTAGATACTTTTACGCTTCAGTAGCTGCTTACGAAGCCTTGCAGCCATTTTACGCGGATAGTCAGGTAGCTTTAGCTGGGCAATACAATGGATTATCTTCCTCACCAATGCCGGATACAACTAAATATTATTGTTTAGATTTAGTGGCTTTATCGGCCCATACTTTTGTTGCGGAGCGATTGGTTTATAACGCCGATACCATTCGTGTTTTCAGAAGTCACCAATTAGCGGAATATGAAAAATCTCTTTCTAAAGATATGTTTAACCGATCTGTGGCTTATGGTGATAGTGTTGGATCCCATATAGTAAAATGGTCTAAATCCGATTCATTTGCGCAATATCGAGGTAAATTTTATTTATCGAAGAACACAAGAACAAAATGGCAACCTACTCCTCCTGATTTCACCGATGCTATTGAGCCTTATTGGGGAAGAATAAGACCAGCTGGTATTAAAAATGTAAAGGACTTCAAATATCAACAGCCAGAAGTTTACAGCAATAAAAAGGATTCACGCTTTTACCAAATAACCAAACAAGTGTATGATGAGGTAAATAAAAAAGACAGTCAAAATTTAGCAACTGCATGGTATTGGGATGATAATCCAAATGCTTCATTCCATTATGGTCATGCAACAGTCAATGTATTAAAGATATCGCCTGCGGGGCATTGGTTAGCCTTGTTTTCAACGGTAGCAAAACAAAAGAAATACAATTTAATCCAATCAGCTGAAGGGATGGTTAGGGTTGCAGGTACCATTTTTGATGCATTTATCACTTGTTGGCATATTAAATACGAAACCGAGTACATTAGACCCATTGATGCCGTTCGACAATTAATCGATTCAACTTGGGAATCACCCATTCAAACACCAGCTTTCCCAGAATATCCATCGGGACATACCGTTGTTTCAAGTTCCGCGGCTACAATACTCACACACTTGTTTGGTGAAGTAGCATTTGTTGATGATTCAGAAGAACCTTTTGGCCTTGGTAAACGCTCGTTTAAGAACTTTAGAGAAGCCGCTAATCAAGCTTGTATATCTCGCCTTTATGGCGGTATTCACTTTATTGACGCGATTGAGAATGGCAAACCCATAGGCAACGCCATTGGCCAATACCACATTGATCATATCAATACAAAGAGAAAATAATATACTTTGTTATCCAACAATAAGAAAGGCCTTTAACCAATTAGTTAAAGGCCTTTCTTGTTTTATCGACACGAAAATAAGCCTACAAAACAATTAATACCTGGAGTGTTGATTTAGTTTTAGTAACTACTTGATAGTTAGATTTTTATGAGTTTATTTATCAATATAATTAACCCAATTGACTAAGTCTTGATTTTAATGATTCAATTTTAACCAAAGCATCTTGTTGTTTCTGTCTTTCTTTTTCAACTATATCCGGTTTTGCGTTTGAAACAAATCTTTCATTGGATAATTTTGCTTCAACAGATTTAAGAAATCCTTCTAAATAGCCTATTTCATCATTAATCTCTTTAATTTCCGATTCAACATCAATTTCAACGTTCAATTTTACTTTAATCGCTGATTTACCAACCAAAATTCCTAAACCATCAAAATCGTTATTATTGATAAATAACACATTGGCTAATTTCTCTGCCATTTCTTTAAATTCAATAAATAATTCTGACTTTTCAACCCAAATTTCTAGTGTTTCTTTGGGTGACAAACCTTTTGAATTTCTTAGATTTCGAATTTCTGAAACAAGTATGAGTGGCTCGTCATGGTAATCTTTGTTTTTTGAATTATTGTTCTTTGCAGATGGATAATCCGCTATTATTACATCACCACCATTCATTGCATGATATAATTCTTCGGTAATAAATGGCATAAATGGATGCAACAATTTCATTAAATCTGAGAAATACGATTTAACCTGTTCTGCTGCTGACTTACTCATTGGCTGACCATATACCGGCTTAACAGCTTCTAAATAAACTGAACAAAAATCATCCCATACCAATTTATATATATTCATTAAAGCATCACTCAATCGGAATTCTTCAAATTGACTTTGATTCTCATTTAATACTTCATTAAATCGCTTTTTAAACCACACAGTTGCTTGATTTTGTGCTAAAGTTGGCTGAATTTCAGCAATTTCCCATGTTGTAGTTAACCGATATGCATTCCAAATTTTATTGCAGAAATTTCTACCTTGTTCGATTTGAGACTCATCAAATAAAATATCATTTCCAGCAGGTGCACAAAGTAATAAACCCAATCGAACAGAATCAGCGCCGTATTTTTCAATTAAATCCAAGGGATCTGGGCTATTTCCCAAACTTTTACTCATTTTACGACGTTGCTTATCTCTGATAAGTCCGGTAAAATATACATTTTTGAACGGCAACTTACCTTCAAACTCATAACCAGCCATTATCATTCTGGCAACCCAAAAGAACAAAATATCGGGACCTGTAACTAAATCATTCGTAGGATAATAATAATTCAATTCCTGCTTATTTGCATTAGGACCAATCCCATCAAAAACTGAAATTGGCCAAAGCCATGAACTAAACCAAGTATCTAATACATCAGGATCTTGGTTAATTTCAGCTGCAGTTATTTCAATTCCCTTCTCTTTAAACTTAGCAATAGCTAATTCCACATTGGATGCAACAACAAATTCACCGGATGTTGTATACCAAGCTGGAATTCTATGTCCCCACCACAATTGGCGAGAAATATTCCAATCTTTAATATTCTCTAACCAGTGACGATAAGTATTTTTCAATTTTGCAGGGTGAAACTTTATTTCATCGGACAAAACAGATGAAAGCACTTCGGGATTCTTGTCCATGAATTTTTTCATATCCATAAACCACTGAGTACTAATTCTAGGTTCTACCACGGCATCGGTTCGTTCACTATGACCCACATTGTGAACATAAGGTTCTGACCGAGACAATAGACCAGCTTCATTCAATGCTTTTATCCATAATTTCCGAGCAACAGCCCTATCCTTTCCCACAAATAATTCGCCTGCTTCCGATATTGTTCCATCAGCATTTAAAGTATCAATTACAGGTAGATTAAATTTCAAACCGATGTTATAATCATTGATATCGTGAGCTGGCGTTACTTTTAATACCCCAGTACCAAACTCTATATCGATATATTCATCAGAAATTATTGTTACCTCACGATTAATTAACGGCACAATTACCTTTTTGCCAATTAAATGATTGTATCTATCATCTTTTGGATTGACGCATACAGCAACATCACCGGCAATTGTTTCAGGTCTTGCAGTTGCTACCAACAATTCGCCTGAAAAATCGGCTCCTTTGTAAATAACATAATGCAGCTGATCATTTACTTCTTTGAAAATTACTTCTTCATCACTCAAAGTTGTTTGCCCTGTAGGATCCCAATTCACCATGCGCGTTCCCCTATAGATCAAACCTTTTTCATACAAATCCACGAATACATCAACAACTGCATTATACAGTGAGTCTTCCATGGTAAATCGAGTTCTATTCCAATCACAACTCGCTCCTAATTTCTTTAATTGCTCTAGGATTATTCCTCCATACTTATCCTTCCAAGCCCATGCGTGAGTAAGAAATTCCTCTCTAGTTATATCGGATTTCTTTATTCCTTGTGATTCCAGCAATTTAACTACTTTCGCTTCAGTAGCTATACTAGCATGATCTGTACCAGGAACCCAGCAGGCATTAAAACCACTCATTCGTGCTTTTCGAATAAGAACATCTTGAATAGTATTATTTAGCATATGACCCATATGCAAAACACCCGTTACATTGGGTGGCGGAATTACAATGGTATAGGGAGTTTTCTCGTTGGGTTTAGAAGAGAAATAATCGTTTTCCAACCAGTATTTATACCATTTATCTTCGATTTCTTGGGGAGAATATTTTGTGGAAAGTTCCATTATTGCAAATTTAATTCAATGCGTTCTGTATAATTCAATTTTTACTCTCTAATTATTAAGAAAACGTTGATATAGCCTACAGTATAATTTAAATAATTCCTGTTCCCATGAAATTGAAGGTATGCTAATTAAATTTATTGACACACCAAACAATAAAAAAGGCCGTCAAAATTGACGGCCTTTGATATATTAAAAATTAATTTTAAACACCTGTATCGTGGTAAACTGATTCCTCCAAATAAGGGTGGTTTACTGCGATTAATCCACGTTTAGTTAGTGCAGTGAATACCCAGAATAAGAAAAGGCCTAGGAAGAACAAGAATGTACCTATCTCTAAGAAACCAACTTGCATTCCAGGTCCAAACACTCCAGGAAACACCATGAACCATACGTCATGATAATGACCTAGTACTAAAATTGATCCTATTACCGTCATTACAACTGGATTTCTTTTAGCGCTACGCATTAACAATCCCAAAAATGGAACAACAAAACATAATGCAAAGTTTATGATAAAGTTGTTGTGGTATTCTTCCCAACGAATTTGATAGTAGTACATTTCTTCTGGTATTTGTGCATACCAAATCAATAAATACTGAGACAACCAAATGTAAGCCCAGAATACGGTAAAGGCGAACATGAATTTACCTAAATCATGCATGTGTTCGGCATTAACAATTCCTAGATAACCTTCTTTTTTCAAATACAATATGATAATTGCCATAATTGTAATTGCCGATACCCAGTGAGTAATAAAATTATAAATACCAAAAATTGTAGAGTACCAGTGTGAATCTACACTCATTACTAATAACCAAACTATAATGGAAATAGTAAATCCAAAAATTACGGCAAAGGTTGCACTATAGCGTATGCTTTTCTTAAAGAAAGATACATCGCCTTTAGCTGCTGAATCTTCTTGAATAGATAATGAACGAAGTTTTCTGCTAAGTAAATACCAGATAGTTACTAGTATAGCAGGGAAAGCAAATAACATTGTAGAATTTAAAAATCCTGATTTACCATCTAGTATTTTGTCAAATCCAGCATCTTCAGGTTTTAAATGCAAATGCTCGTAATGTGCCCAATGGTAAATATTATTTTTATCTAAAAACAATACAACCAAAATAACAATAAGTGGAACTGGAATAAATGTCATTACAGCTTCTGGCACTCTCTTAATTGCAGCACTCCATCCGGCGTTTGCTACATATTGAATAGCATACCAAAACAAAGCAGCTAGCGATATCATCAAAAAGAAATATCCTGCTACTAAGAGATTAGCAAAAATACGAGTGGTTGCAGGTTTATTCAAACTGTGATATTCCGCACGAGGACCAAATTGCTCGTTCGGTACATTACCATGCTCAGCGTGTTCATCATGCGAAGCTGCCGCGTGTTCGTCATGTCCTTTAGAATGGGAATCATGCGCGGTGGATGTGGTTTCTGTTTTGTGTTCAGTGGATGTTGTATTTGAATCGTTGTTCAAATTAGCTATTCCAATTCCAGCCAAAACAAGACCTAAAACCATTAAAATGATAGTAAATCGTTTGGTTTTGGGTGAAAAAGTATATTGTTCTTGTTTAATTTCAATATGATGTCCGTGTCCCATGATTATTTCAATTATTTAGTAGTTGAAGTTGAATCTTGAGCAACGGTAGCAACTGCACCATTTTGAGATCCCAAGAATTTTACATATTTAACAAGTTTCCAACGATCTGCTGGGGTTAATACTGATGCGTGACTTCCCATGTTGTTCTTACCATAAGTTAAGGTATGATAAATTTTACCATCGGCAAGATTCATAATAGCAGCGTCACCATATCCTTTCCATGCAGGCTTCAATGTAGATACACGCTTGAATACAGGACCATCATTATTACCATTTGCGCCATGACATGGAGAACAATAAATTCCGTACATGTAAGCTGCACGACCATCTTCCAAACTCACACCTTCAGGCATTTTCAATAACTCACCTGCTTTTTCGTATCCTTCTCCATTGTTTTCAAATGGATACTTGTAATCTAATTTACCTATAGCTACTGTACCGGCAACTGGCTCTCTCATGTTCATTCCATAAGGATTTACAACATTTGAATCGCCTTGATTGTAAGCCTCATAGCCTTTGGAATAGTACATGTCTGGGGCATATTCCCAACCAGGATTGTTGCCACGACTTACACAACTGCTAATTAAAGCGGCTGCGGTAATGGCACCAATAACGAATGAATATTTTTTGTTCATTGGTAGATTACAATTAAATGGTGGTTTGTACACCGTTGTGAAACTCTCTCAATTCTACAGGATTATGCTTTTTCATAGTCTCTAAAATTGAGTTTTGATCTGAATTAGATGTTAATTCTATCGCTACAATTGAGCGATCATCAGTTTGACGATCATCCAATAGTTCATTTTTGATTCCATGAACTAATCTATTACGCCAGAAAAAGAAGAATGCCATACCAAAAGCTGTGCAAAGTACTGTACCTTCAAACATTACTGGAGCCCAACTAGGAGTAAAACGAACTGGCTTGTTACCGATGTTCATAGGCCAATCATGTACATACATGTACCAAATCATTGTAGTTACCAAAGTAAAACCAGTCAACGCGCAGAAAAACGCAATTCTAGCTAATTTACTTCGTCTAACTCCAATAACTCTATCCAATCCGTGTACCGGGTAAGGAGTATATACATCATGAATTTTCACACCGTTGTGAACCAATTCAGAAGCAGCAGCCATTAAACTATCTTCATCTTCCCATACTCCAACCAACATTTTATTGCGATTGCGTAGGCTTAAATTTTTATCCAAAATTCCCATTATGGTGATTCCTTATATATTATTCGCGATTGCGAAGAATTGATTTAACTTCAGCCATGTTTATCACTGGCAAATATTTAGCAAACAAGAAGAAGCAAGTAAAGAAGATACCGAATGTACCTAAGAACAAGCCTATTTCTGTTAATGAACCTGCATACATTACCCAACTTGAAGGTAAATAATCTCTATGCAATGAAGTTACAATAATTACTAAACGATCAAACCACATACCTACATTTACAACGATACTCATTATAAATATAAACCATGGAGTAGTTCTTGCCCATCGGAACCAAAATACCTGAGGGGCTATCAAGTTACAACTCATCATACTCCAATACGCCCACCAATAGGGACCAAAAGCACGATTAATAAATGCATATTGCTCATACTCAACTCCAGAATACCAGGCAATAAAGAATTCAGTTAAATACGCAATACCAACAATTGAACCCGTTACCATGATAATTTTAGTCATAGCATCCAAGTGTCCAATGGTAATGTAATTCTCGTAATTCATTACTTTTCTTGCAACAACTAACAATGTTGCTACCATTCCAAAGCCTGAGAAAATAGCACCGGCAACGAAATATGGGGGGAAGATGGTTGTATGCCATCCAGGAATTACTGATGTCGCGAAGTCTGTTGATACAATAGTATGTACTGATAATACTAGGGGTGTACTTAAACCAGCCAAAATTAATGATACTAATTCATAGCGAGCCCAAGTTCTAGTGCTACCCGTCCAGCCCATGGAGAAAAATCCATAAATCGCTTTTTCCGTCTTTCCTTTTACTTTATCACGAATTGTGGCGATATCAGGAATTAATCCAATGTACCAAAATAACAATGAAACAGAGAAATAAGTCGATATCGCGAAAACGTCCCATAACAATGGTGAGTTAAAATTCACCCACAATGAACCAAATCCGTTTGGCAAAGGCAATGCCCAGTAACCAACCCAAACTCGACCCATGTGAAATACAGGGAACATAGCCGCACAAACAACCGCAAAGATGGTCATTGCTTCTGCCGAACGGTTGATACTCATTCTCCATTTTTGTCTAAATAACAACAATACTGCAGAAATAAGAGTACCTGCGTGACCAATACCACCCCAGAATACGAAGTTAGTAATATCCCAACCCCACATTACGGATTTATTGATGTTCCAAACACCAATACCAGTCCATAACGTGTAAAATAAACTGGCTACAAAAATCCCAAGGAAAACAATGGATAAAGAAAATCCAATTTTCCAAGAGGTAGATGGTTTGTTTAAAATAGGGCGCGCAATATCGCGGGTTACATCTGCAGCGGTTTTATCGCCTGTAACCAATCTGTCCCTAATTATTGAATCGTGTATCATTCTGATGTAGATTGCTTGAGGTTAGACATTATCATTATTACGAATCTTGGTCATGTACATAACAGAAGATTGAACGTTTAATTCATCTAAAACTGTAAATCCTCTTTCGTTTTTGTACAACTTACTTACCTCGCTATTCGGATTATGTAAATCACCGAATACGATTGCATTTGATGGACAAGCCTTCATACAAGCAGTTTTTACTTCTACTTCGTTTGGAGATTTTCCTTCACGTTTTGCCTTTAACTTGCCTTCCTGAATTCGTTGAACACAGAATGAACATTTTTCCATAACTCCACGTGTTCTAACAGTAACATCTGGATTGATAACCATTTTACCTAATGGATTATTGAAATGGAAATCAAAGTTATCGTTATCGTTGTAACGGAACCAGTTGAATCTTCTTACTTTATAAGGACAGTTATTACCGCAATATTTAGTACCGATACAACGGTTATAGGTCATTTGGTTTAAGCCTTCTGAACTATGTGTAGTCGCTAATACCGGACAAACTGTTTCACAAGGTGCTGCTGCACAATGCTGACACATCATTGGTTGATGAATAACTTCAACATTTTCCCAATGTGCAAACTCTCCATTATCAGCTCCATCCACTTTAGCAATTTCTTTTTCGCGAGTTAGAGCTTCATTTTTAGTATTGAATGAATAATAACGATCTATTCGAATCCAGTGCATTTCGCGACGCAAACGAATTTTATCTCTACCCACAACCGGAACGTTATTTTCAATAGAACAACTAACCACGCAAGTACCACATCCAGTACATGCATTTAGGTCGATGGCCATAGCCCATAAATGATTGGGAGCTCCATCTTTTCTGTATTCAGCTTTTTCCCAAATGGTATAAATATGAGGCTTCGGTTTATCATTACCGGCTTTCGGATTCTTCTTCCAAGCTTCAAAAGTAGATTCTCTAACAATATCTCTACCCTCAATTGAATGATGGGTTTGTGTTTGAGCCAATTGATAATCTTCGTCTCCTTTTTCTACACTTACACCATTTACAACATAATTTCTGTTACCTGTAGTACTAGAAACAAAGTTGTATGCATTTACACCAATCGTATCATATCCTTTGTCGATACTTCCACCAACTTTACCTGCATGGGTTCTACCGTATCCTAAAGCTAGTGAAATCGTATTATTTGCTTGACCTGGTTGAATAAGTGCTGGAACATTATTAAATATAACATCTCCTGCTTTTATGTTAACCGTATTCCCTTCAACAATGCCTAATTTTTGCGCAAGTGATTTAGGAAGAGAAACATAGTTGTCCCATGTTACCTTACTCACTGGATCTGGCATTTCATGTAACCAAGGATTATTACCATGCTGACCATCACGCACTCCAGTTGCTTGGTAAAGCACTAGATCAATTCCATTAGACTTGGATGCTGCGCTAACAGCAGCCGCTAATGAAGAAACATCCCCGGCATATGCAACTGAGGTACTTGCTGCAGCTGTAGTAGTAATAACACCTTTTTCAAGCGCTGCATTAAAAGCTTCATCGCTAGACAAGGTAGCAGACCAATTATTTCTAACAAATAAATAATATGGAGATGCTTTAAATTTCTGGGAGAATATTCCTTTTGCTGCAAACGGATCCTTTTCCACTGCTGGAACTGAACCTGCAAATGCTAATAATGACCACTGAGCTTGACGAGTGTTAAACACATGACCAATAGTTGGTTGGGTCAAATGATAAACCCCCGCTTGAGGTTCTGCATCATTCCAACTCTCCAAATAATGAGAATCAGGACAAACATACTGACAAACACTTGCTGTTTCATCTTTTGATGATGCGAAAGAAACCGAAACATCTGCTTTTTTAATGGCAGCTGTCCAAGATTCTTTATTGTTATTGTATACGGGGTTTGCGTTGTAGAATAATACGGCTTTAATGGATCCCGAATTTAATCCGGACAATACAGTAGACATAGCAGTATCATTACCTTGATATTGCTTACTGTAGTTTGTCATATCCAGCGTAGTACCATAATTACCTAATAATACATTAATAGCATTCACGATCTTTTGAACGTTTGTATCATTAGAACCACTTACAACGATAGAACTACCTTTAGCGGCCAAGAGGGCTTCTGCAGATTTTTTTATTGCATTACCGGCTAATTCTCCCTGCTGAACAACTGGGATTTGCTTTGCACCAGTTGCTTGAGCGATAGCATTATACAATGAGGAAACGTAGAGTAATTCTTGAGAGGCACGCATTGGGAATCTGTAATCCGCATTTGTACCCGTCATACTTAAACTACTCTCAAATTGGATATGCTTAGACATACCTCCTTCTACTGTTGGAATACGATGTATGGAATAACCCTTTGTAAATTCTACAGGTGAAATCCAAGTACCCAAGAAATCAGCACCGAAACTTACAACTACTTTAGCTTTATCAAAGCGGTAAGTTGGCAATACTCGTTTCCCAAAATCACTCATATTGGCATCCAACATCCCACTGTACGAAACAGCATCATACATTACATGTTCCGTGGTTGGATATGCTAATTTAAAAGCATCTATTGCCTTTAATGTAGAAGGCGAATGAATAGAATTAGATACAATTACAATCTTACCATTAGAAGATGAAATGGTTTTTAACTTGGACGATATTTCTGCATCTAAAGCAGACCAATCTGAATTTTCTGAACCATTCACCAATGGATTGGCCAATCTTTCATTATCGTATAAAGACAATATGGAGGCCTGTCCTACTGCACAAGTACCCCCTCTTGAAATTACTGAATCTGGATTACCATCAATTTTGATTGGTCTTCCCTCTCTAACCTTAACTTCTACACCGCAAGAGGCTGAACATCCTCCGCAGGTTGAACGATAATAGTTTGCTACTCCTGGTGTTACATCTTCTGGCTTAACTAAGTAAGGAACAGCATGACGAACAGGCGTTTTGTAACAAGCTGCCAACGCAACAGCTGTAACACTAAAGCCGAAGTATTTTAAAAAGTCGCGGCGATTGGCTTGTAGTTCAACTCCATTTTCGTTGAATACTTCGTCCAAGGGAAGATTTTCCTGAAACTCATTTTTTTGAGCTGCAAGGAATTTAGGATCTCTCGATAACTCTTCCTCGCCTTTCCAATATTTTATATTGCTAGACATTTGTTTGTTTCTCAATTTTAATAGTGACACTTAGAACATTCCAAACCACCGTTCATTGCAGGTGTAACGCGTACTTTACCATCGGCAGTAAGATACTTTCCTGATTTATCGGCTTTTACCTTCTCATGCAAAGCTTTGTAGTAATTATTGTTTTCAATATCTACACTTTCTCTGCGGTGACAATCGATACACCAACCCATCTGTAATGAACTATGCTGTTGAACCACTTCCATTTTTTCGATAGCGCCGTGACAAGACTGACATTGTAACTTACCAACTTTTACGTGTTGAGAATGGTTGAAATATGCGTGATCTGGTAAATTATGAATTCTAACCCAACGAATTGGTTTTGGATTATCGCCATATTCTTCGCCCGGTTTGGCTTCCGGATTGTAATCTAATGCCGCATAAATCTTTTTAATTTCCGGAGAAATCTCACCATTGTACTTATCTGTTAACTGCACACCTTTGTGGCAATTCATACATGTATTTAATGCAGGTATTGATGCCTGTTTTGACTCCTCAACAGTAGAGTGACAGTATTTACAATCCAAATTCAATTCACCTGCGTGCAATTTGTGAGAAAAAGCAATAGGCTGTTTGGGGGCGTAACCCTTTTGAACACCAACTTCTGTGATGCTAAATTTGTAACCATAATATCCTCCAACTTTTGCATCATTTTCAACTGAGAACAATGTAAGAACTATTGGATTTCTATTTCCCAAAGATGCTGGTAAGACCTTTTGGAAGAAATTCTTTTTCTCTTTTTGTTCCGTTGGGTATTGATCAGGATGTTGTTCAGCTGCTACTTTCCTAAGGGTGGATTTAACTTTAGAAAGCACTAACAATACAGAACCAAACACTAGTACCAACAACAATAAAATATAAATGGTTGTAGAATCGTCTTTGGGCTGGTTTGCATTGGGGTCTGCAACTGGAGTTGCTTTTTTAGGTTCCGGTGCTGTTTTGATGTACTCAACGATATTCAATACCTGTGCTGGCGTCAAATTCTCGAATACGTTCATGGCAGCACCACCATATTCATTATATAAAGCTATCGCATCGGCATCTTTTTCTACCGTACGGAACTTTTCATTGTTTCTAATCCATTTTACCAGCCATTCTTCTGAACGACGGGTATGAACTCCGCGCAAGGCAGGGCCCACTACTTTTTTGTCGAGAGCGTGACAGCTTCCGCAGTTGTTGGCTTCATACAATTTCTTGCCTTCTTCTGCGTTCGGCTTGTCTTGCGCTTGTAGGGTAACACTAAAGGCAACAGCTGCCGTTAGTAACCAGGTTTTGATGGAAGTTGAACTCATCTTTTTAAGACAATGTGGTTTTTCGCGCTGCAAATATAGATTCTATATTGCGCCTCTTAAAACAATTTGTTAACAGTGCAAACAATTTAAAATGTGTCTAAACTGACTATTTATTTGTATGGTATTCTATTAATTATGAATAATTATTGATTAACATTGGTAGAATTTCCACATTGATTGATAGAAAATCGTCTATTGTCATATACACCGCAATTGGAGAATATTACTCAAATCAATACTTACTTCAGTTTCCAGAAAATATCATGTAGGCCGCGATTGCCAATTGAGAATAATTTTGAGAGGAATTTCTAAAACCACCAGCGGTTGTTTGCCATAATTGTTTTATTAATTCAGCACCTCTTACATTATCTCTGATATGCTCCATCGCGTTGGATACATTTCCAGCCCCAGCATTGTATATATGCAAAACAAATAACTGATACCAAAGTTCATCTTCTTGAATGTCGATATGATACTTTTCTAGTATTCGATTAGCCATTGGCAAACAATAATTTTTAAAATGCATTGCAGCAGCATATGCTCCGCGTTGTAAATCTCTGCGCTCATCCTCCTCCTGATTAATCTTTAATCCATATTTTTTTGCTACAAAAGGCATTAATTGAAAATGTCCTGCCGCACCTGCAGAAGAAATACCATTGGGATTGGATGGACACTCAATTAATAATACAAACTGTGCGTAAATGGGATTTACATTTAAACTCCTAAAAACCTCGCCAGCGGGTTGTATATATTTTTTAACCTGATTCCATTGATAAAACGAAGATTTACCTTCTAAATATCGGAGTGATGTATTATAGGGCACATTATGATTAAACCGAAAATTATGAAATACTGAGTCTTTGCAACATGAATCTTCAAACTTTTTTGTTTCGGTTTTAGGAAGAACAACTAGAACTTGTCTATTTTTCTGCGTATATACAATTACAGAATCGGAACTCAATTGCATTGCTTTATGCCAGAATTTAACTGAAGATTCAAATCTGAATTGATCTAATTGATATTGAGGAACACTATAATAAAAAAAGGTATCTTTCGAATTTGAAATTACATTCGTTGAACCTACACAAGCTAATATTTTTCCAACTAGAATTAACCCAGTAAAAATTGAAGTTATAATTTTTCCGATACTATTTACTTTGATTAACTCCATCAGCACTTACAGATTCTTTACAAAAATTATTTAAATAGATCTTGGCATTTTTTTCTCCGAGATAAAGACTCCGTTCCCAATCTGCGCATGCAACACCTACTTTACCTAAGTTATATCTAGCAATTCCCCTACCTAAATAAGCATATGCTGGTGAACCATTTTTATCTCGAATTGCTTTTGTTAACCATTCGTCTGCACTCTCCCATTTGTTTAATTGTAATAAGCAATGACCATAATCGGCCATTAAATTAGCATCGGTTGGATTTCGTTCTAAAATTGTTAAAAATATTTTTTCACTCTCAGAAATTCGCTTTAGATAAAACAACGCGTCTGCTTTTATCTTCAGTAATTCTAAATTATCAGGCTCATCCAACAACATGATATTCGCATTTTTTAATGCTTGTTCCCATTTACCAATTTGAATTTGGGTATAAATTAGTGTAATTCGAAAATTCTTATTCGCTGGATTTTCACTCATGAGTTGCTCAACATATCTCGACAGCGCATCATAGGATTTGGCTTGTTCCATAGCCGTACTAAATTTTATATATCGATTTGCATACGTTGTTTCCCCAAGTTGGGATAACCATTTTAAATCTTCGAAAGCTTGATCCCATTCTTCTAATAACAACGACAAATCGAAGCGATAATTTCTTCCAATAGTATCATTAGGTTTTAGTTTCAAGAAGGTATTAATATCCCCAAATGCAAATTGAAAGTTCTCGGTTTGTCGATACGCTATATGTCGGTATAAATAAGCATCCTCTAAATTTGGTTGTAAATAAATAGCTTTATTGAAATCCACAACCGCTTCAGAAAAGTCTTTAACATGAACTTTTGCTATACCCCGGCTAAACCAAGGTTGTTCCGAGTTTTGATTAATATTAATGGCTGAATCAAAATATAAAACTGCTAACTGTGACTTTCCCTTATTGTCTAAGGAAATACCGGTAGTCATATAATAATCGTATTTAGACTGAGCCGAAATACTATAAATCCATGTAAAGACAAATAGAAAGAAAATTCGCATAATTTGATTAACACAAAAATCCTTCCAAAAAACTAACTTTTTGAAACTGTTATTCTACATTAAATAATATGTCTATTCTTTGCCACACAAACAGATTTGCCATTAATTTGTACATTCACTATGACATCCGAATTAAAATCTGAAAAGAAAACTCAATTATTTATTGTACTTGGATTCTTTTTCCTCACCAATGCGATAATTGCCGAATTTGTAGGTGCTAAAATATTCAGTTTAGAAAAATCCTTAGGATTGCCTCCTTTTCAATTTCCATTATTTGGAGAGAAATTAGACGGTAACATGACTGCCGGGGTTGTCATTTGGCCATTGGTTTTTATTCTTACCGATGTAATAAACGAATATTTTGGAAAAAAAGGTGTTCAACGATTGAGTTGGATCGCAGTGTTTTGTTTAATATATTCATTTATCGTGGTACGACTTATTATGGGACTAGAGGGCGCTGATTTTTGGATTAAAAGTGGTAACAACAAGGGACTGTCGGATATGTCTGTTGCATTTAATGCTTTATTTGGTCAAGGATTAATGATAATACTTGGTTCTTTGGTTGCATTTTTAGTAGGTCAAATTACGGATGCTTATGTATTTGAACGAATCAAGGTAAAAACAGGTGGAAACTCAATTTGGCTTAGGGCCACTGGAAGCACGGTGATAAGTCAGTTTATTGATAGTTATGTAGTGTTAATTATCGCTTTCTATTTGGGTGGAAACTATAATTTAGTATGGGTATTACAGGTTGGCACTTTTAATTACATATATAAAATTATTGTAGCGATAATTTTACTACCCCTACTTTATTTTATACATAATGCAATAGATCATTATCTAGGATTAAAGAAACATTAACATTAGGCCTGATAACATCATTATCACCCCAGAAACTATACCAATATTATGTTCCAATCGATGTGAGTTCCATTTTTTCAATCCTGAATAGCCAATATAAACGCCCGCTGTCATGCTTATCCAGGTGGAAAAAAAGTAAACAATCATAAGAATTGAAATTACTGTAAATCCTTGATTGGCTAATGTGGCAAAATAGACTTCGATTTCCATGCAGGGTGAGAGAAACAATGACAATAATATACTGCCTAATACCCATTTGTTACCTTTCTTAACAGCTTCCATCGGAAAATGGAAATGTTTATGTTTATGGTGTCTATAAAGAAAAAAAATCCCCATCAAAATCAACAATAAACCACCTGTCTTCTCGAAAGGAATATTTTGATAGTTCCATTTAGGAAAATTATCTTGAAGCACATTAATCCAAGAATTTCCAAAAGCGGTAACAAAATAAACGATCAAGCCAATTAAAATGGTACCTAAAGCATGCGCCGTTGCTGCCATTGAGGTGTATTTCAATGTGGTAGACATAGACCATTTTTCTTGTTTAGCCAATGCTAAGAATGGAAGCCAATGACCGGGAATTAAACCATGTAGAATAGAAATCAGTAAAGCAGAAATTATTTGTTCTTCCATTAATAAAACACAAATTTACACAAAAAAAAAGAGGCTATTCGGTTACGAACAGCCTCTTTCCAGTTATTTAGTTGATTTAAAGGTTATTTGCCTCTTCGATCCATTTATTCCACTGTTCAGCAGAAATTTTAGAATCTTTTTCAACATTAGCAGCAATTGAATCTGCATTTAAAGCTTTCAAATCTTCCAAAGAATTTACTCCTAAAGCAATAATTCTTTTCTCCATTGCAGGGCCTACTCCAGAAAGAGATTTCAATGAAGAACCTGAAGCAGTTTCAGCAACTTCTTCTTTTTTCACTTCAACAGTTTTCGCTTTAGCAGCTTTTTCTGCTGGAGCATTTTCTTGCTTCTCTAATTGAGCTCTTAATTCAGCCAAAGCACCCAATTCACCTAAAGTAGTTTTTTCAGATGTTTGATTGATTTTCTTTACTGCCTTAGATGCATTCTTTCTTGCTTTCTCTTTGTTATTTGCATCTGTTTCTTTGGTTGCTTTCTCTGCACCTTTCCATACGTTTGTATGAGAAACAATAATTCTCTTAGAATCTTTAGAGAATTCAATAACTTCAAATTCCAAAGTTTCGTCGTCTTTTACAGGCTTGTTATCTGCTTTCTTCATGTGACGTGCAGGTGCAAAAGCTTCAACGCCATATTGCAATTGAATGGTAGCACCCTTATCATTATGAGAAATAACAGTACCTTCATGAATCGTACCTAAAGTAAAGATCGTTTCGAAAGTTTCCCATGGATTCTCTTCAAGCTGTTTGTGGCCTAGGCTCAAACGACGATTTTCTTTGTCAACTTCCAAAACCACTACATCCAATTTCTCACCTTTTTTAGTGAATTCAGATGGATGCTTAATTTTCTTGTTCCAAGATAAATCGCTAACGTGTACCAAACCATCAATACCTTCAGCTAATTCTAGGAATAAACCATAAGAAGTTAAATTCTTAACGATCCCAGAATGCTTACTACCTAAAGGATATCTTTCTTCAATGTTGATCCAAGGATCTTCAGTCAATTGCTTAATGCCTAATGACATTTTGTGCTCAGTTCTGTCCAAAGACAATACCAAAGCTTCTACGTCATCACCTACTTTTAGATATTCAGAAGGATTTCTCAAGTGTGAACTCCAACTCATCTCACTTACGTGTACTAAGCCTTCAACACCTGGTTTAATTTCGATAAATGCTCCGTAATCAGCTACAGATACCACTTTGCCAGAAACCTTACTACCTTCTAAAATATCGGCAGTTAGATTATCCCATGGATGAGAAGTCAACTGTTTCAAGCCTAATGAAATACGTTTCTTATTATCATCGTAATCCAAAATTACAACTTGAACCTTTTCATCTAACTTCAACACCTCTTCAGGGTGGTTAATTCGGCCCCAAGAAATATCAGTGATGTGCAATAGACCGTCGATTCCGCCTAAATCTACAAACACTCCAAACGATGTCATATTTTTAACAACACCTTCAAGAACTTGACCTTTTTCTAGACGAGAAAGAATTTCAGATTTCTGAGCCTCAATATCATCTTCAATCAATACCTTGTGTGAAACAACAACATTTTTATAGATTTCGTTAATCTTAACAATTTTGAAATCCATATTCTTTCCTACATACTGATCATAATCTCGAACCGGTTTGGTATCGATTTGAGAACCTGGTAAGAAAGTATCAAATCCGAAAACATCTACAACCAAACCGCCTTTAGTTCTAGAACGAACATAACCGGTTACGATAGCATCACTATTGTGAGCTTCAACGATTTTTTCCCAAGCAGTTTCTTGTAATGCTTTTTTACGACTTAGAATTAACTGACCCATTTTATCTTCAGCGGTATCGATAAATACTTCTACCGAATCGCCGATTGTTAAATCTGGCATGTCACGAAATTCTTGACGTGATACTAAGCCGTCGCTTTTGAATCCGATGTTTACAACAACATCTTTTTCGTTAATTGCTACAACAGTACCTTTAACAACTTGTTTTTCTGTTACTGGCTGAAAAGTGGCAACATAAGCAGTTTCCATTTTTTCGCGGTCGCCTGAAGAGTAAGATTGGAATCCAGCACCGTCTGAATCCCAGTCGAAATCATCGTGTGCACTGCTAGCAGTTGCAGATTTCTGGTTGGAAACTTTTAGAGTTTCTTCAACGTTTTCTTGATTTTGTTCTTTTGTCAATGAATAGTTCCTCCTTTGAGTGGGCGGCAAAATTAGGATAAACTTGTTGAAATGCCAATAGTTGAACAATCAATTGGTTAATAAATTGCAGAAAACGCAAAGATTTTTTCAATATTTGGAATTTTTACCTGTTCTGTACGTAATAAAACATTTCATTGTTTAAGTTTGCAAATACTAGTTATGGCCAAGACTACATCAAAAAACACAGCTAAAAACCCAGTTAGTTCTAATAGTGAAACTAATTTTGTTAGACCCTTAAATTTAAAGGGTGGTTCGTTAGTTTTTCATGATTGGCAAACAATAACAAGTTTCTTTGACAACAACGAGACTATGGATTATTGTATTATAACAGATAGTCAAAACAGGATTGTTGATTTAAAAAAAATTGAAGCACTTTTCAATATTACCAATAAATCTTCTTACATAATTGGTAAACAAAAATCATCTGGGAATTTGATAAATGAAGTATTATCAGGATACAAGCCGGAAGATTTTAATCCTCAGTTTGTAGTAATTACCAGATTATGTTTCGAAATGATGATTTTACAATCATTTACTCCAAAGAATCTATTTGAAATTCACTATCTAGCAGAAAAGGCAGGTGGTTTAGAATACCAAATTGAAATTGGAGATTCTAAAAAATCCAGTTTGGGCATTTTAAATCAGTTTGCATTAAAATTTAAAACGAGTTATCAGTTTTACTTAAGAAATTTCATGAATGCACCAAGCCGGCTAGTATTTATTCTCGCGTGTTTAGTTGGTGTAATTGGCATGACAACCATGTCTAAGAATGCAGCAATATCTGGTGATGAATTTACACAATACGAGTATTCAAAATTAATTGCAAATTACTATCTAGAGCCAATTGGTATGGGAATCCCTATTGATACCAACGATCTAAAATTTCAACGGATGCCAACGTTAACAAAAAATTATGCGACTTATGGTTCAAGGCTCGCTACCATTGAAGACCCAGATCGCTTAATGCATGTGTATGGATCTAGCTTTGATACCTTTACAACTGTTTTAGGTCATTGGCTTAAAGTTGATGATATAATGAGTTTCAGGCATTTATGGAATTCAATTTTCGGGTTTTTTGTCGCATTTTATGCCGGTTTAATAGTTAGAAGATTAACAAAAGGTAGTTGGAATTGGGCAACATTAACGATGTTTTCCGTGATTCTGATGCCAAGATTTTTCGGTGAAGCTATGAATAATCCCAAGGACATTCCTTTTGCTCTGGGCTATATTATGAGTTTGTATTATGCAATAAAAACATTTCATAGTTGGCCTGTTTTCCGATGGAATTCCGCATTTGGATTAGTTCTATCTACCGCATTAGGTATTAGTATACGTATAGGTGGATTATTGTCTGTTGGAATTTTCTTCATGTATGGAGGATTAAAGTTTTTAGAAAATCTCGGTTGGTCAAATGCTTTGAAATTGAAATGGAAAGGATTCAGTAAATTTTTATTCGGGCTAATCGTTTTGGGGGCCGCCAGCTATGTGGTTGGAATTCTTCCTTGGCCCTACGGCTGGGATAATCCCATAGACAATCCACTAAAAGCATTAAAAGAATTTACCAATTACTCAGTATCTCTTCGCCAATTGTATGATGGTAAATTATATGATTCTGATATGCTACCTCTGTCCTATTTAACTAATTATCTTTTAATTTCTACACCAACAATATTATTACTAGGATTCTTCATTGGTATAATGATAACAGGGATTAATTTAAAGCGGTATTTCAATCTTGAAATATTTTTAATCGTCTTTGCAATAATCTTTCCGATTTTCTACATTTATATTCAGAAATCACAAGTCTATGGTGGAATCAGACAAATTATGTTCACTCTCCCATGTTTAGTGATCGTAAGTGTTTATGGTTATTATCTAATAGGTGAATTATTATCCAGGAAAATTAAAGTTGCCCCTATTTTAAGTAAGAGCTTATTGGCAATTGGCATGTTATTGCCAGCATCTCATATTGCTAAAAATCATCCAATGTCTTACATTTATTTTAATGAAATCTATGGAGGCGTTGAAAAGGCATATGGGGAATATGAAATGGATTATTATCTAGCGAGTTTAAAACCAAGTACGGATTGGTTTTTAGAAAATGTAGCCAGAAAAAATCCTAATAAAAAATTTGAAGTGCTATCGTACGGAATGGAACATGTAAGATATTATTGTAAAAATGATAAAAATGTTCATGTAGGTTACACACGTTTTGACGACAGGAGTTCCAAACAATGGGATTATTGCATTTTTTATAATGCATATTTTGATAAAGCAAGGCTTAACAGTGGAGAATTCACTCCTACAGGAACAGTTTATCAGCCTAAAGTTGAAGGCAAACCTGTTGGTATAGTTATTCAGCGACCTTCAAATGATGATTATTTAGGAATAAAGGCCATCGAGCAGAGTAATTTTGAGGAGGGTATTTCTCTATTATCAAAATATCTCGCTATGGATCCAGCCAGAAGCGAAATATATTTTTATTTATCTGCTGCTTATGCAAGTACAAATCGACTCGATTCTGCCGTAAAAATATGTGATTTAGGATATAAGTATTTTCCCGAGAATTCAAAAATACTCTATGCTAAATATGATTATTTAGTTAAACTTAATCGTTTTGCTGAAGCTGCTAAAGTTATGGATGAATATATTGGATATCGTCCAAAAGACAGTGATGGTTTTATCAATAAAGCGCAAGCAGAATTAATGCTCGGAAAACCACTAGATGCATTATCTACTTTACAAACAATCATCCCTCAAAATCCATTAGATGTTAGATTGTATCAATTAGGATCTGAAGCATACAGACTACAAAAGGACTTAAATAACATGAACCTTTATGGACAAGCATCTAATCTTAACAATACAAATCCGCAAACTCAACAATTAGCGGTGGAAGCTATAGCCTCTATTTATTTTGAAATAACTGGCGAAGATTTCGACTTAAATAAATACCTGAAGTAGAGAATTTTTGCTACAGTTAGAACTTAATTCTGCTAAAGGGTTAAATCGATTAATGAAAATTGGGTGCCTTTTCCAAATTGACCCTTTTCATTTTTGATTACCGATGAAATTTCGCACGTTGCGTCATGTTCGTAAAACAATAACATATTTTGTAATACAATTTCATTTAGCATCATAGCTTTCTCCTCCATTGTAATTAATGGTTGGATATCATAGCCCATTACATAATTCACAGGTATATGAGCAGCAGATGGTATTAAGTCTGCTACATAAACTATCTTATGGTTCCCAGTGTGAATAATTGGGACAATCATACCCAATGTATGTCCGTTAAAAATATTTATTTCAATACAATCAGCTACAAATTCGCCTGCTGACACGAATGATAATACTCCAGCATCATTCAAAGGATCGAAATTTTCTAATAAAAACGAAGCTTTTTCTCTAGGATTTGGATTATGCGCATGTAACCATTGGTCTTGATGAACCCAATAGGTAGCATTTGGAAATGTTGGAAAATATTCTCCAGATTCTTCAAACACTGCACCGCCTACATGGTCAAAATGTAAATGCGTTAATAAAACATCAGTTATCTGATTTATCGAAAAACCTGTTTTCTCGATGGATTTAAGCAACGAATCTTCACCATTTAAATCATAATAACTAAAAAACTTGTCCGACTGCTTATTTCCTATACCGGTATCAATTAACACGATACGATTATTAGCCGTATTTTCAACTAATAGGCACCTCATCGCCCAATTACAGAGATTTTTTTCGTTGGCTGGCACTTGTTTTTCCCAAATCGTTTTGGGCACTACCCCAAACATTGCTCCACCATCTAAATGAAAATTCCCGGTTGGTATTGAATATAATTTAATCATAGTGGTCTAAAAATCATGATAGACATCCGTTAGCGCCTCATATCCAATTTCCGTAATTAGTATAGTGTGTTCAAACTGAGCTGATAACCTACCATCTATTGTACGTGCAGTCCAACCGTCTTTACGATCAATTTTTGCCCTAGCTTTTCCGGCATTAATCATGGGTTCGATGGTGAAAGTCATTCCGGGCTTCATTACTATTCCGGAATTTAAATCAGCTATATGCTGAACATCTGGAGCTTCATGAAACTTTACACCTACTCCATGTCCACAGAATTCATATACGACACTGTACCCATGAGACTGGGCATGTTTAGCAATATAATAACCGATATTCCCCATTCTATTGCCAGGTTTACATTGATCCATTCCAATGTGGAGACATTCTTTTGTAACCTCCACCAATTTTAGAGCATATTCAGAAGGCTGACCTGCGAAATACATTTTACATGTATCGCCATAAAAACCATCCAAAATAGTAGTTACGTCAATATTTACAATATCTCCATCTTGTAATTCATATTGATTTGGAACACCATGGCAAATAACATCATTGGGAGAAATACACGAAGCATGCTTATAACCTCTATACCCTTTCGTTGCTGGAATAGCTCCATGATCGCGAACAAACTCCTCACATTTTTTATCTAACTCTAAGGTTGTAATTCCAGGTTTAACAAATTGTTCTAGATATTTTAACGTCTCTGCCGCCAATTTTGAACTTTTTCTAATTCCTTCAATTTGTTCAGCCGATTTAATTATTACTGAAGACATGTTCTTTATTAATTTACGAAACCTTGAATAACATCTTGTTTTGTGATTATATGCCAATTACCACCCATGTCCATCATTAAAACCGCAGGATTTTTATCATCAATGAGGGTTGATACAAACTCTATTGAATCACTATGAGAAACAATTGGATAAGGTTTTCCCATAATTCCGGAGACAGAATCCTCCATTCTTATATCGCCTTTTAGCAATGAAGCATACAATATATTATCTTCTATTGAACCAATAAAATTACCTGAAATATCTTTAACTGGAAGCTGCGAAATTTTAAACTTTTGCATTAATCCAAAAATTTCGGAACATAATTGATTTGACGTTGCAAACAATAAGGGTAAACTTGCATGGGCGCTTACCAAATCCATGGCCAATTTTTTAGGCTTAGGTTCAATAAACCCGCGATCTCTCATCCAGTCCTCGTTAAACATTTTCCCTAAATACCTAGTTCCGTGGTCATGAAAAATAACTACTACAACATCTCCTGCTTTAAATCTATCTTTCATTTGAATTAATCCCGCAATGGCTGAACCCGCACTATTACCAGCGAAAATACCTTCTTCTCGAGGGATTCTTCTTGTCATTACAGCTGCATCCTTATCCGTTACTTTTTCAAAATAATCTATCACTGAAAAATCAACATTGGCTGGTAAGAAATCCTCTCCAATACCCTCCGTAATGTATGGGTAAATCTCATTTTTATCGAAAATCCCTGTTTCTTTGTACTTCTTAAAAACCGAGCCGTAGGTGTCAATTCCTAATATTTGAATTTCAGGATTCTTTTCTTTTAAAAACTTACCAGTACCACATATTGTACCCCCAGTTCCAACTCCAACTACCAAATGAGTAATTTTCCCCTGTGTTTGATCCCAAATTTCTGGACCGGTTTGCTGATAATGGGCTTTACTATTGCTTAAATTATCGTATTGGTTTGGTTTCCAAGCATTTGGAATTTCTGCAGCCAGCCTTGAACTTACACTATAATAACTACGCGGATCTTCTGGCTCAACATCGGTTGGACATACAATTACCTCCGCACCAAAAGCCTTCAAAGCATCTACTTTTTCTTTAGACTGTTTGTCGGTAGTAGTGAATATACAGCGGTAACCCTTGATAACAGCCGCAATTGCTAATCCCATCCCTGTATTTCCCGAAGTTCCTTCAATAATAACCCCACCAGGCTTTAATGCACCCGACTTTTCGGCATCTTCAATCATTTGTAATGCCATTCTGTCCTTTATGGAATTCCCCGGATTGGTTGTTTCAACTTTGGCGTAAACTTCACATGGTAAATCCTTTACAATATTGTTTAATTTAACCATGGGCGTATTCCCTATGGTTTCTAGAATATTTTGGTAAACTTTCATCGGCAATTCAAAGGTAAAATTACATTTCCGGATTTCTACAACAAACCATTAACAGTCTTATTTTTTAGTCGATAATTCTAAATTCTCTCATTTTCTATTGTAATTTGGCCACATCATTTGCAATCCATGCAACAAATTTGCCTTATTGTACCTTGCTATAACGAAAGTAAACGACTACCCCAAGAGGCAGTTAAGCAAGCCTTAATTAACTATCCCAATCTGTTTTTATGTTTTGTGAATGATGGAAGTACGGACGATACCGCAGCATTTTTACTTCATTTAAGGGACAGCCTACCCGAGGAATCAGCGGATCGTTGCTGGATCGTGAGCTACTCCCAAAATCGCGGAAAATCTGGTGCAATTCAACAAGGCTTGCGTTCAATGTCACAGCAATCCACAACCGTAATACTAAATACAGCTGAGAAAAACCTACCTCAAACTACCCGCGAGGATTTCTTTTATGGTTTAAAAACAATACAAACTTTTGATTATTTCGGCTATTGGGATGCTGACTTAGCTACACCATTCACTGAATTAGACTGGTTTTTTCATCATGCAAAAACCAATGAATTCCTGCTGTTGATGGGGTCACGTGTTGCGCGTTTGGGTGCAGAAATTCATCGTACTGTTTTTAGACATTATTCGGGCCGATTATTTGCTACATTGATTAGTCAAGGACTTGGCTGGAAAGTGCATGATACGCAATGCGGCGCAAAAATTTTCAAAAAACCAGTTTTAGACCTAATAATTGACAGAGCATTTGTAACTCAATGGCTATTTGATGTCGAGATTTTATTACGATTAAAGATCGAGTTTGGTGAAAGTGTTAAAAACCAAATTATGGAAGTTCCTTTACGGAGATGGGAAGACATCAAAGGGTCTAAATTAGGAGCCCTAGATTTTATTAAAGTACCATTCCAAATTTGGAAGGTGTTTAATACTTACAAATTAAAATCCTCTAAGTAACGCTTGTTCAATTTGGCTTGCATGGTGGTCTCCATGCCAAGCGTATAAACGGATTAAATCCGATAAACTCACATCTCGTTTACTTTCAGGGTGATGCAATTGTTTAACTAGGTGCGCTACAGGTTCTTTCAGTGCCTCAAGTAACAATAACGACCAACGTTGATGTAAGCCGATTAAACATATTACACTTGACTCTATCGGAAATTCACAATCGAACTGACTGGCCCATATATTCTCATCATAAGGCTGAATTTCTAAAGTGTCTTGAGCGATAATATGCTTTGTTCTGATATACGCATTCAAGTGAGAATCCATAAGATGATGAACAATTTGAGTAATCGTCCAACCACCATCGCGATATCTGAAATTTCTATTTTCGTCGCTTACATTTTTCAGTATTCTAGTTAGTTTATCGGGAAATTGCTGAATTTGCAACACGCAATTCAATAAATCTTCCATGGATGTTGGCGCATCCCAGTTAAAATCCGCCATACTATTAATTTATTAAATCAAAACCAGTATATGGAACCAAAACAGGAGGAACAACAATTCCATTGGGTGTTTGATAATTTTCCAATAGAGCCGCTACGATTCTTGGCAACGCTAAGGCAGAACCATTTAATGAATGAGCAAGTTCTGTTTTACCGTCAGCGTTTCTAAATCGGCACTTTAACCGATTGGTTTGAAATGTTTCAAAATTACTAACTGAACTACATTCCAACCATTTTTCCTGAGCTCCACTCCAAACCTCCATATCAAAGGTTTTGGCACTAGTGAATCCCATATCACCACCACATAATAATAAAACGCGGTAGTGCAAGAGCAATTTCTTCAATAGCGATTAAACGAAATTG
>CAZKOM010000002.1:54627-76717 GCA_964554385.1 uncultured Flavobacteriaceae bacterium
TTCTAATGTTTGATTTGACTCCGATGGTTTTACAATTTGCACAATTTCAACTTTATCAAATTGATGCAAACGATTTAATCCTCGCACATGTGCGCCGTAACTACCGGCTTCTCTTCTGAAACAAGGTGTATACCCAGCGTTTTTAATCGGCAATTGCTTATCCTCCAAAATCACGTCGCGATATAAATTTGTAATTGGCACCTCAGCGGTAGGAATTAGATACAAGTCATCCACTGTTGAATGATACATCTGACCCTCTTTATCTGGTAATTGACCTGTTCCATAACCACTATCTGCATTTACCATTAGTGGAGGTTGGATTTCTGTATAACCAGCAGCATTGGCTTCATTTAGGAAAAACTGAATCAACGCACGCTGAAAGATTGCTCCTTTACCCTTGTAAACAGGGAAACCAGCACCTGTTATTTTTACACCCAATTCAAAATCGATGATATTGTACTTTTTCGCCAGTTCCCAATGTGGTAGAGCTGAATCATCTAATGTAGGCTTGCTTCCAAATTCCAATACAGTAACATTATCGTCTGCAGATTTTCCCACAGGGACATCCAATTGTGGTGTATTTGGAATGGTTAACAGCAATTGAGTTAAAGTCGTTTCTCCCGATTCTACCGCATTTTCTAATTCTTTTAATTGATCTTTTAAACCAGAGGATTGATCCTTCAGTTTATCGCCTTCTGCTTTATTGCCCGATTTATAAAAATCGCCAATTTGGGATGAAATTTGATTTAATTGAGCTTGCGTTTGCTCCATTTGGGTTCTAATTGCTCGATTTTTCTCATCAAGCAATAAAACTTCAGAAATCAATGATTTGCCATCTATTCCACGGATATTCAATCGATTTATCAAATCCTCGGAATTTCTTCGTATTGCAGCAATTTGTAGCATAAAAATAAAGTGCGAAATTCCGTATAATTTTCAAAAAAAAGGAATTCTAAACCAATAATTCTAAACAATTCTTGACTTTATGCCGAGACTCGCTGCTATTGTCTTAGCTTTTACCAAGGCTGCATCCAGTTGATTCTCTATTTCGCCCTCTAAAATGGCTTCCCTTACGGCTTCTTTTATTTGGCCAATGTATTGAGGATTAGAAATCTCAAAATATTGAATAATATGATTTCCGGTAAGTACGGGTTGCCAATTTCTTAATTCATCTTTAGCATTTACTTCAGCAATTTTCTTTTCTACGAGAACCAAATTCTTCAAGTGCTTTTCTACTTTAGCTTCGTTTTTACTGGTTATATCGGCTCTACACAATAAAATCAAATCATTTACAACATCACCTGCATCTACAATTAATCTTCTAACTGCAGAATCCGTAACTGTTTCTTTACTCAAAACTATAGGTCTAAGATGGAGTAATACTAACTTCTCCACATAGCGCATTTTCTCGTCTAGTGGAAGTCGCAGACGCTTAAATATACCTTTCACCATTCTAGCACCTTTATCCTCATGACCGTGGAATGTCCAGCCAACTTTGGGGTCAAATCTTTTCGTTGCAGGTTTAGCTATATCGTGTAAAATAGCGGCCCAACGCAACCATAGATTTTGAGATAAATTACAGATATTGTCCAAAACTTGCAACGTATGATAAAAGTTATCTTTATGGGATTTACCTGCTATCGTCTCTACTCCATGTAAAGCTACCAACTCAGGGAATACTATGGAAAGCAAACCTACATTGTACATTAATTCAAATGCTCTTGATGGTTTGTTTCCCAAGATCATTCCATTCAGTTCATCTGTAATTCTCTCTTGCGAAACAATTTCAATACGTTGAGCATTGGCGGCAAGCGCTTCAAGTGTTTTTGTTTCTATTCTAAAATCGAGCCTGCAAGCAAATCGTATCGCGCGGAACATTCTTAAAGGATCGTCTGAAAATGTAATATTCGGTTCCGCACAGGTCTTGATTATTCCATTTTGTAAATCTTGCACCCCATTGAATGGATCATGTAAATCGCCATAATTATCGCTATTTAACGATAAATACATACAATTTATGGTAAAATCTCTTCTATTTTGATCGTCTTCTAGGGAACCATCTTCTACTATAGGTTTTCGAGAGTTGCTACGATAGGATTCTTTTCTAGCTCCAATAAATTCAATAATATAATCTTCGGATTTTAATTGGGCAGTACCAAAATTCCGAAAAACCACCAAAGAATGTTCTTCTGATAGTCTATTAGCGACCGCCTCAGCGAATAATACCCCAGAACCTACTGTAACGATATCAATATCTTTATTTTCTCTTTTCAGCATTAAATCACGAACAAAACCACCCACAACCCAAGCTTTCAGGTTAAGTTCGTCGGCAACTTGTCCAATTATTCTTAAAATTGGTAACTCTAATGCTTCTTCCACGATGCAAAGATAGAGTTCCAATTATATTTGTACCATGAGCCCAACTAGAAATAAGGCTATTTGGCTGATTATATTCTTGTTTTTAATAAAAACAACTATCGTATTTGGGAGTGAAATGGATCATTCTGGCGATGGTTGGGGGTATGCCTGTGAGATATTAAAGCACAATTTCTTATCCGGTCATCATTTACTTTACAACATTACTGGTTTTATTTGGCTACAATTATTTGCTTGGCTTCCAGCAAGTCCAATTAAATTATTAAGTTGGATGAATGTGGTTTTTAGTAGTGGAATCTTATTTGTCACCTACATGATAATTAAGCGGATCACTAAGTCGGATACATTAATTCTTAGTATTTTATTGTTCCTAGCGAGTTGTTTTGGTTTTTATCGGTATAGCTTAGAAAATGAAACCTATATATTACCATTATTTTTTGGAATAATTTCAATTTATTATTTATACGATTTAAAAAGATCAAATTTATCTTGGATCGCTGCTAGTATCGCTTGTCTATACCATCAAATCTACATATTTTGGTTAATCCCGATATTGGTAATAAATATTCAAAAAACTCGTACTTTTAGATCATTTTGGTATTCTACTGCCCTGGTTTTAACGCCTTATTTCATCGCCTCGTATATTTTCAATTTAAATATTTATAACATTGTATTTCAAGATGTTAATAATGGACTAGTAAACAATCACTTCAATATTAAAAATTTTCTTATTGGATGTATAAACCTGGTTCGTTCCATAATCGAGATTCATGGTAGAATTGGTATACTCACATTAAAAATTCCAGAATATACTATTCTTGGAATCATACTGCTAACTGGTCTTATACTCGTACTCTTTAAATTAACTAAAAATACATTTTTAAACATTAAAAATAATTTCAATTCAATTACTAAATTACCAGAATTTTACATATTAATATCAACGATATTATTCTCATTTTACTCTAACGGAAATGCTGAGTTTATGGTTGCAATTCCATTTTTAATTGTATTTATCGCAATAAAACTATTTAAAAAACAACCTAACGATAAATTTAAATTTTATTTAATTTTATTTGGTATTATTAACATTTCCTGGAATACAATTTATTATCTTATTCCTAATTGTAATGCCAATATCAATGTAAATACGCGAGGTAAATTAAAACTAATTTATTCAGTAATTCATCGCAAAGACAACACAAAATTTTTATCTTCAACCGGTTACAATAAAATAACAAGTAAAAACGCCACTGATACGTTAAATGCATCGGATGCATTATTGGAATCAAACATGATGGACACTGTAGTTTTTATCAGTTCTGAAGCTGCTGGATTATACAATTGTTTCGATTATGATTTAATTTGGAAAAATCAAACGAAGACTACAGAGATAATATTTTTATACCCCGGTGATTCTAAATCGATAAAAAAACATCGCAACTTTACGATGTATACAGATTTAAATTCGGATAAGACAATAAACCGAGCTAGTTTAACAGAATATCAGAACATTGTTAAGCAGGAAGTTATATTATTAGATTCTATTAAAAGTAAAACTACAATTTACAGAATTAGCAAAATCTTCTAATCATAGACACTTTCAAATTGATTGATTATTGGCTGCCTAAAATATTCAAAACTGGAGATAAATATTCGGCTGGATCTTCAATGTAGTGTATATTTCTATTCGATAAACGATAAACGGTCCCTCCAAATTTTTGTATAATTCGATAATCATGTGTAGCCATTAATACAGATGTCCCTTCTTTAGAAATTGATTTAAGCAAGTTCATAATCTCATCTGAAACTTCTGGATCTAAATTCCCAGTTGGTTCATCGGCTAAAATCACCTTAGGATTGTTCAATAAAGCCCTAGCGATTACCAAACGTTGTTGCTCTCCTCCACTGAGTTCTGCAGGTATCTTATAGTCTTTGGTTTGTAATCCTACTTTTTCTAATACTTGGTAGGCACGCTCTTTCATGTCGTGCTTATTCTTCCAACCCGTAGCTTTTAAGACAAAAAATAGATTTTCAAGTACATTTCTATCTGTTAATAACTGAAAATCTTGAAATACTATTCCTAATTTTCTGCGCAGGTACGGAATTTCTTTTTTAGTTAAACCTCGTAATTGGTAACTAGCTATAGTTGCATCACCAAAATGCAATGGCAATTCACCGTAAAGTGTTTTTAATAAAGATGATTTTCCTGAGCCCGTCCTTCCAATTAAAAAAACAAACTCACCTTCTGCAACTTTTAAATCAATGCTTTGTAAGACCTCAATTTGACCTTGAAGTATGGTTGCGCCAGCTATATAAATTGGATATTCCACAAATCAAAAGTAATAGCGGTTCTATAACAATTGATATAATGATGTACACAGATGTTCTATTGTATAATAAGTTGAACTTTTTTCTTTAAAGTTCCCAATTAATTGGATCTATATTTTTCTCAATCAAATATTCGTTGGTTTTCGAAAAAATCCGTGATCCAAAAAAACCACGATACGCGGACAAAGGACTTGGATGAACTGTAGTAATTATCGAATCAATACTAATTAAAGAATTGTATTTCAATTCATTGCAATAACTACCCATCAATATATAAACTAAATCTTTTTTTGATTGAACCAAGGTAGACAATATCGATTCTGTAAACGATTTCCATCCTAATTTGATGTGTGAGTTGGGTTTTTTCTCTTCCACTGTTAACGTTAAGTTTAGTAGCAAGACCCCTTCTTTTGCCCATGGAGACAAATCTGTTTTTTTTAAAATCGAATTTGAAAGTCCCAAATCTGACACCAATTCTTTAAGAATGTTCTTTAACGAAGGCGGCGAATTCACCCCGGAATCAACACTAAATGCTAGGCCATTTGCTTGGCCAAATCCGTGATAAGGATCTTGACCTAATAACACACATTTTATGCTATTTACTGGAGTTAAATGAAAGGCTTTAAAAAGATTTTTACGTAATGGAAATATAGATTTTGATTGATATAATTCGTCAATCAACGGTCGAATTAATTCCCATTGTGAAATAGCATTAGAATTATATAAAAATTCAATCCAATCCATTGGCAACTCTGAATAATCTCCATCGGTACTATTAGATTGAACCATGAATTCTAATTTAACAGATCTTCCAATTCTTCCATATTTAAGGAAGCCAATATTGAATCTTCATCTGGAATTACACTTTCTGCTAAAGCTGCTTTTTTCGCTTGTAAAGCCAAAATCTTCTCCTCAATTGTATTTTTTGTAATGAACTTATAGGAGAAAACCGGTTTATCTTGTCCAATTCTATGCGCCCTGTCTTCGGCTTGTCTCATGGTAAAAGGATTCCACCATGGATCTGCTAAAAACACGTAGTCAGCTGCGGTTAAATTCAATCCGCTATTACCTGCTCTTAAACTTAATAAAAAGACCTTTTTTTCTGTCTGGTTCTGAAATTGTACAATTTGTGCTTGACGCTCTTTTTCGTCCATAGATCCATCTAAATAGCAGTAGTCGATATTCTTTTCTTGCAAGGATTGCTCAAATATTTTTAAATATCCAACAAATTGCGAGAATAACAATATTTTATGTCCATTGGACAAAGCCCTATCCAACATTCGCATAATTTCATCATCTTTCCCACTGCTTCCATTGAATTCATCTTCCTTTAGCGATGGATTTAAAGCAATTTGCCGCAGATGCATCAATCCGTTGAATATTTTAAGTCTAGATTTTGAAATACCTACATCATTAACGTGTTGAAGAATTTCATTTCTATATTGACTTTTAACATTTTCATACAATTCTGCCTGATCCAAACTCATTTCACAAAAATGTACTTTTTCGATTTTGGGCGGCAACTCTTGAACCACCTGCTTTTTAGTTCTCCGAAGCACGAAAGGATCAATAAGTTTTCTAAGATTATCCGTTTTCTGAGGGTTCGCACCTTTTTCAATCGGCTTAATAAAATTCTTTTCAAAATAATTAAATGTACCAAGAAGTCCTGGATTCAAGAAATTCATTTGACTCCAAATATCCAATAAGGTATTTTCAATGGGAGTTCCGGTTAGTGCTACTCTATAATTTGACTTTAATCGCAATAACGCTCTTGAGGTTTGAGAAGAAGGATTTTTAATAGCTTGACTTTCATCTAAAACAATAAGGTTAAACCTCATTGTCTCTAGCAATTCAATATCATTCCTCATAGTTCCATAACTCATCACAATTAAATCTACGTCTTGAAACTGATTGATACTAATTTTACGATTAAACCCTGTGTATAATAGAACTTTTAACTCAGGAAAGAACTTATTTGCCTCAGATTGCCAGTTATAAAGGAGGGATTTAGGCGCAATTACGGCAGCTTTAACGAAATTGCCTTCCGTGTTTACTTTTTCATTGGCCTGTTTACAACTTTCAACAATAATTGCTAGCGTTTGTAACGTTTTACCAAGTCCCATATCATCGGCTAACAGAGCTCCGAACCTTCGATCATGCATGAATCGCATCCATCGATACCCTTCTATTTGATAATCTCTGAACTCAGCTTTAAAACCTTCAGGAATTCCGTAATCAGGCATGGTGGTATTTGTCAATTGCTGCGCTAACTCTTTTATAGATGGTGCATTTTCAAGATATTCATCCAAATAACTCAATAAGGAAACATGAATATTTCTTACCCTGTAAGCTTCATCGTGTATTTCGGATAAACTAACAATAGGCGAAAATCGGTTAAACCATTCTTTCGGTAATATTACAATTTCACCGTTTGGCAACAAATACTCCTGTTTCTTCTCTAATATATTCTTACGGAGTTTAATAAAAGGAATTTCAAAATTTGATAGTTTTACTACGGCTTTAACATCAAACCAATCAATGCCATTTTGAACATTCACCAATAATTCAATATTTCCCAAATAATAACGAGTAGTATTACTTTCTTGTTGAATAGTAAACCCGCCTCGATGTAGAGCTTCTCTATTTTCATTTAACCACCCAATAAAATCAGGAATATTGTCTATTTCCGGCTGTACAAACAAACTACCTGTATGTTGTACTAATCCCAATTCATTTAAGTATTCTAATTTCTCTTTTTCAAAAGCATGGCTACGTCTGATTCGATGAAAAATATAATCATTGTTGGCTATTTCTAATCGAACATTGACTTTTTTATTTACATGGTAAGGAAACGACCACGACCCATATTGCATGATAAGGGTCACCGCGGGTTTGTCCCAATCGGAATTTATAGATAGTACGGCTTTTGCGTCTAATTGTTCTGTAACAATATCAAAACCCACCGCATATACATCGTTATTTTCCAATAAAGGTTTAACAAACTTATCCATATAGGATGCCTCCTGATGAGGATCAATATGTATAAATTTCCGAGTTAAAAAAGGTTTTATTTTCTTGCCATCTACGTAATTCGGGAAAAATAGCAACTTCTCAGCGGTCAACAACCAGGCAGGCTGATTTATTAGAATATTTGAGTCATTTTCATAGAAATTAACTTTTTCACCACTTTGTTTAATGGTTATAAAATAATTAGTCCCCGTTTCATCTCTTCTAAAATGAAATAACACCGATGCAGGTTCTTCCATAAAGGTGATTGAATTTTCAGTAACATCCCCGGGTTTAGTAGAATAATACAGCGGAAAATCCTTAATTATTGTAAGTACTAGCAGTAATTGCTTCTCAATATAAGTTCTAATTACCGGCTCGATATCCTTGGTGAAGTGTTTTACAAAAAAATCTCTCGCCTTTACCGGCTTTGTAGATTTTATAAAATGTTTTATTATGTGATCTACTTCAAACGTTTCAATTATCGCAACGGCTTTCTTCTGGGCGTCATTTAATTTGAAATAATCTGCATTTTTTTCTCTAATTCTTTGATAGGTAAGCGAATGCTTTCCATTCTCTAACAATTGCACAGCATTGGCTTCCACCAAAATGCCGAAATAAGGATGTTTAACAAATGTAAAAACAACTTCAAACGGCTTAGAATTAACAACCTCCATTATCACTCAAGTTCAAAACAATGGGAAAACTAAGCAAGAAACCTGAATCCGACAACCTTTTATTGGTAAAGATGATAAATTTGTAAAGGTATCTTTACGAAATTATGTCTACTTTGATTCAAACCGATTATTCTAAATTGTCAAAAACAGAAAAATATGAACTATTTCAAACGGCTTGGCCCAACTTATGGGACACTAATTTGAGAATAGAATCAAATTTATGTAATTGCTACGCATTAATGCGACAGATATTTCAGTGGTGGTGGGTTGGAAACTACTGGGTAAAGGGTGATAATTTGGAATTAGGGGTTTTTCAAGGTGATCCTGCATGCACTCAAATTGGCTTTGGAAAGGGCGTTTGTGGAAATAGTTGGGAAAAGCAAAAAACGATACTAGTTCCAAACGTGCACGAATTTCCTGGCCATATTGCCTGCAGCTCGTTATCGAACAGTGAAATCGTAGTCCCCATATTCAATAACTCATCTCAAGTAATTGGTGTTTTAGATATTGATAGTACG
This sequence comes from uncultured Flavobacteriaceae bacterium, assembly GCA_964554385.1. Taxonomy (GTDB): domain Bacteria; phylum Bacteroidota; class Bacteroidia; order NS11-12g; family UBA955; genus JAGKXC01. The sequence goes on from CAZKOM010000002.1 coordinate 63,536, forward strand.
GAATTTAATGACTTTAATGAAATTGATAAAGAACAATTGGAGATTTTTTGCAGTAAATTGGCCGAAATACTTTCATGAATATCGCTTCGACTTCCCCTAAAAAGAACATTACGCTATTACTGATAGTAGCGTCTATGGGTTATTTCGTGGATATCTACGATTTAATTTTATTTAATATCATAAAAAAAGATAGTTTAAGCGCACTAAATATTCCATTTGAAAAATACGAAACCGTATTATTTCGATGGCAGATGGCGGGAATGCTAATTGGTGGATTAATTTGGGGGATTTGGGGCGACGTTAAAGGAAGAGTAAGTGTATTATTTGGAAGTATTCTGTTATATTCCGTATCCAATATAGCAAATGCATTTGTAGAAACAGTAGAAGCCTACAAATTTTGGCGATTAATGGCTGGTATAGGTTTAGCAGGAGAATTAGGAGCGGCGATTACATTAGTAAGCGAAATAATGCCTACTAAAAAACGTGGAATTGGCACAATGATTATTGTAACATTTGGGGCACTTGGTGCTGTATTTGCATTTATAATCAATAAGAACGGTGCTGCCATTACAAACATGTTAAGCAGTGTATTTAACAGACCATTCCAAAATTGGCAAACTGCTTATATTGTTGGTGGCGTAATGGGATTACTGTTACTTCTAATGCGAGCTGGAACCTTTGAAAGCGGATTATTCGAAGAGGCTTTAAAAAATGAAAATGCAGAAAAAGGGAACTTCTTTTGGTTGTTAAAAAAGCAAAATTTAAAAAAATATGTTGCCTGTATTACCATTGGCTTACCCGTTTGGTTTGTCATTGGAATTCTAATTGCACTCTCCCACCGATTATTCCCAGAAATCATTGGAGCTATAGGTACTCACAACTCTACGCATCCGATAAAAGATCAACTAAATATTGTTTCTACACCAGAGATGGTAATGTGGAGTTATGTAGGATTAAGTTTTGGTGATATTTTGTCTGGAGGCTTAAGTCAACTTTTTCAAAGTCGAAAAAAAGTGATTTACCTGAACCTAATTGGAATAATATTCTTTACAATTTTATTTTTATTTGGACCCACTTACAGCAGTACTGGATATAAATGGATTGCTGTTTTACTTGGAACTGTAACCGGTTATTGGGCTGTTTTTGTTACAAATGCCAGCGAACAATTTGGAACCAATATTCGATCAACCGTTGCGGCTACAGTGCCAAACTTTGTACGAGGTGGAGTTTTACTCATTACTGGCGGATTTGAATTAATTGCTGATTTCTTCAAAGCCAATTCAGGATTTTGGAGCAATTGTCCGTATACATGGTCATCATGCATTATTGGAGCCATCTGTATTTCATTGGCTTGGTGGGGAACCAAAACCGTGGAAGAATCATTCCATAAAAATCTTGATTATTACGAAAATAAGCCACACTAATTAACCATTTATCAACTTCGGATGATTTAGCCAACGCGAAGAGGTATCTTTGATTGAATAACTTTGGAACCATCTGTAAAATTATCGTTTGCCGAAAAAATCGTACTTGCTATTTTGGAAGATTATCCGAAAGGTACATTGAATGCGCAACGATTGCATACTCGAATACCTAGAGACGCTAAATTAAATAAAGAGCAGATTTACAGAACATTGCTCACTTTGTTCAGTAAAGGTCTTATTGAGCAACCTTCAAAAGGAAATTTCGCTGTTAAAAAAGCCACAAAATGGGTAGATGGAATGGTTATTTCATCGCGAAAAGGCGAATTGTTGGTTAAATTATTGGACAATTCCGATGAAATCGCCTATCTGCCGCATTATAGTCAACAAAAATTAATTCCAGGCGATCATTTAAAAGTTGAAATCGTTGTAGGAAAAAGGAAAAATTCCATCATTAAATTTACTTTAGAAAAACGATCCGAAACCCCAATTGTGGGATATTTGGACATTTTCAAAGAACGTTGCTTTTTATTGCCAATAAAGGATGGCTTTCCAGACATACGCTTACCCGATAATTCATGTAAAGCAGAATTAGACGGACACAAAGCTGTAGCTCGAATAAAAAGTTGGCCCGAAAATGCGAAATATCCATTAGGTAGAATAATTGAAGTTTTAGGGGAATCAGGTGAACAGGATACAGAAATGCATGCCATCGTTGCAGAATTTGGATTTCAAACCCAATTTCCAACTGAAGTAGAACATTTTGTTGATGCTATCCCTTCTGAGTTACAAGCTTCCGATCTAAAGGACAGAAGAGATCTACGCAACGACTTATGCATCACGATAGACCCTAAAGATGCTAAAGACTTTGATGATGCTATCTCATACAAAATACTAGAAAATTCAAACATAGAATTGGGTATACATATTGCGGATGTTTCCCATTATGTGCCCGAAGGTTCTGTTTTGGATACGGAAGCATTGAACCGTGCGACATCGGTCTATCTTGCTGATAGAACCATACCAATGCTCCCTGAAAAGCTCTCAAACGGCTTGTGCTCATTAAACCCTTGTGTAGATCGGCTAGCTTTTTCTGTAATTTTCACCTTAGATAAGAATCATGCTATTTTAGATCGATGGATTGGTAAAACTGTTATTCACAGCAAGCGTAGATTTTCTTATGAAGAAGCGCAAGTGGGGATTATTACTGGCGAGGGTGACTTTGGAAAGGAACTACAGCATTTAAATACAATCGCTCAACATTTTGAACAAATTCGATTTAAAAATGGAGCTTTGCGATTTGAATCCAAGGAAATTCGATTTGAACTAGACAAAAATCAGAATCCTATTAAAGCAACAGTACGTGAACGTTTTGAGGCCCATAAGATGATTGAAACCTTCATGTTAATGGCCAACGAATGGGTTGCTCAATATGTTAGAACTATTACCAAGCCAGCAATTCCGTTTATTTATCGAACCCATGATTCACCGCCTCCAGAAAAACTAGCCGAGTTTGCCCGATTTTGCGCCATGATGGGCTATCCAATTGCCATCGATAATGAGAAGAACTTACGAAGTTCATTCAATAATTTAATGGGTAGAGTGGCCGAAGACCCCTCTGGAGAAATACTTCAGCAACTGGCTATTCGAACGATGGCAAAGGCGGTATATACATCCGGAAAAACTTCTCATTTTGGATTAGCTTTTCCTTTTTACACGCATTTCACTTCGCCAATTAGGCGTTATCCGGACTTAATTGCTCACCGTATCCTGTATAAAATATTAACTAAAGTGCCTGTGCAATTAACGGAAATAGAAATTGAACGTATGGCAAAACATTGTTCTAATAAAGAGCAACAAGCAGTTGATGCGGAAAGAGCGAGCAGCAAACACATGATGGCAAGATTAATGGCTGAACACAGCCACGAAGAAATGGAAGCCGTTATCACAGGAATTACCGAATGGGGTATTTTCGCAACGGTAAAAACCTATCACGCTGAAGGATTGATTCGAATGGTTGATTTAAAAGGCGATCGATTTCTTTTTGTAGAGAATGAAAAAAAATTAATTGGACAAAGAACTCGCAAATCGTATCATTTAGGAGATACAATTACCGTAAAAGTTAAAAAGACCGATCCTATTAAAAGAATTATTGATTTTTATTTGTTAGACTAATATGCAGTTGAATTCAATCACTCAATTATATATCGATTATTTGCAAGCTGAATCATTTAACGGCGATCCCAAAAGCCTATATGATTCTATGAATTACATTATGTCATTGGGAGGTAAGAGAATTCGACCCGCATTGGTATTAGCTGGTAATCAAATGGCAAAAGGGATAGTGGAAAAGGCACTTCCGGTAGCGCATGCAATTGAAATATTTCACAATTTCAGCTTAGTTCATGACGATATTATGGACGCTTCATCGGTTAGAAGAGGAAAACCAACTGTACATAAGAAATGGAATGAACCTACGGCTATATTGGCAGGAGACAATCTTTTGATTTTTGCATATAAATATTTGTTGAATTACGATGGAAACAATAAAGATTTAATTCTATCGATTTTTAGCGATACAGCAGTGAGGATTTGTGAAGGTCAGCAATGGGATATGGAATTTGCATACACCGAAGGAATTTCAGAGAAAAAATACCTAAAAATGATAGAATACAAGACCGCGGTATTGCTTGGATGTGCTTTGCAATGTGGTGGTTTAACGGCAGGTATTAGTGAGGAACACTCCAAATTATTATATGATATAGCTATTGATATTGGAATGCAATTTCAATTGATGGACGATTATTTGGATGCGTTTGGTGAAGAATCGGTAATTGGGAAAAAATCTGGAGGCGATATAATTGAAGGAAAGAAAACCTGGTTATATATAAAATCGGAAGAAATAAATAATGATACTCCAAGTTGGTATTCGACCTATTCTGGCGAAAAACGAGTATCGGTGGTTAAAAATCATTGGAAAACAATGGGACTCGACCAGCAGATTTTGAACAAAGCCCAAGAATATAAATCCGATGCATTAATAAAAATAAAAACTTGGGAAGAACTTGGATATTCAACAGAAATTCTCACAGAAATAGTAGATTTCTTGAGTGGTAGAAAATCCTAAGAAGGTAATTTCTTACTCGAGCAAGATTTACTGCAATATTTCACGTTTTCCCAATTTTTCTCCCATTTCTTTCTCCATTCCATTGGCTTACCGCAGGTAACACAAATTTTGGGTTCAAACCCATTTTTACGTTTTGCTACTACCATATATTCGATTAGTGAATTACTGTAACTGTTCCTGTTTTTGTATATTTTTTATTATCCCAACCCCAAAAATCTACTTTCCAAGCATATACTCCATCGGGTAAGTCTTTGTTAAAAATTGTCGCATCCCACTGATTCTTTTTATTCGTAGATTCCCACAAAATATTCCCCCACCGATCATATACTAACATGGAATATTCTCTAACAAAAACAGGGTAAGTACCCCAAATATCATTTAAACCATCTTTATTTCTAGTAATTCCCGTTGGTACCCATACTTCGGGCTTTTGATAGAGATAAATCCAATTACTCTCAGAAGATATTTGTGAGACATCACCGGGTTTATTTCTAAAGGCTCTAACCCTATACCAATAACCACCCCAATCGTAATCCAAATTTTTGTCTACTAGACTTCTATTAATAAATGCAGTTTCTATAGCTGAAAATGGATGTCCATCATCTTTGCGCTCTACTTCCCAATTTTTAACACCATCGGACCAACCCTGATAATTCATCCACCAAATTGGGAAAGCGTAATTCGGTGCACCAAGTACTGAACCCTCTAGTACCACATTACAGCCTTCATTTGATAAATTACTAATATGTCCGCATTGATCGGTAACTAAAATACTATAACAATAACTGTCAACATCTGGATTAAACGTTGAATCTCTATAGAATGTATCTTGAGTAATAGCAAACGGCAATTTACCAGCGGTTTCTCCGCGTTTATATCGATACAGTTCAAATTCTTTGAAGTCCGGCTCCTTGCTTCTCTCCCATCGAATTTCAGCCAATTTATCCATTTGGATAGTTGTTGTGTATAGTTCAACACCCTTTATCGGAGTATTTAATTCAGTAACACTACAAAACTTTTGACTCGCAAAAACCTGAACATCGCAACGATTTACTCCAATTAGTTCATAACAATAATTATTAGCTCTTGGGTTATTTATATTTCCATCGATAAAATTACCGGAATTGTCATTCCATATTGTATCAATGATCTCGTAACTTCCGTTTGGATTGGTTTTTTTCAAAAGAAAGTACTTAAAAAAATTAACAGGCACTACACTTGACGGCCAAGCAATATTCATTTTAGATGTCTGTCTATCAAAACTCACACAAATTGTGCCTGGTGGAATAACTTTGGGAGGTTCAGTTACCAAAATTTTAATCTCCCAATACGTAGTATCTGCCTTGGGACATCCTCTATCATAAACCATAACTTTTAGTTTGATTGTATCCGTTGACCAAGAGGTACATAGAGTATTCCAATTTAATGTTATATCGGCTTGACCAATTCCATAGTTGTTTTTAATCTGAATAGTGTCTCCATCTTTCATTCCACCTTTTGCAAGTATTGTTACTGATGTGTATAAAGTATCATAGGGGTCAGGATCTTTTGCAGTTAATTTTACATTTATAGACTCTGTAGCAATAACCTCAATAAATGTATCTTTCAAAAATGGCTTTAGATTTAAATTTTCAAAGTCAATTTTAAATAAAGCATTATTGCAATTATCCGAATTCATTGTTCTTGAATACGCACTAGGAGTTGTTGGAAATAAACCATTTTGTCTGCAGCCAGCACAAACAGATTGATATATAATGCCTTTTGCATCAAAGCGAGATGTACCGCCATCCACGTGTTCTTCCGCGGTTCTTGACCCCGAGGTGATTCCTCCAAAATAGGTAGCGTATGCCAAAGAAAACATATTTTTGGAAAATACAGCCACATAAAAGTCAGAGCCATCGGTACTTTTTTGAGCGGCATCACTTGTTAATGGCATGTTTCTAGTATTCCCTTTGTTTCTATGTTTTTTAGGCTGAAATGTAAATACGTCAACCAAATGTTGATTAGTTGTCCCTCCCCAACCTGAGACGAATAACCGTCCACAGCGATCAATTAAAAATGCGGATGGACTTAGATTTGGCATAATAACGCCATTGGCGGTAGCACCAAAACTTGATTGCCAATTTAGCGAGGTTAAATCTGTGGAAAACGAAGCCAAAAACTGTGGTGTATTAGGAAGAAAATATCTAGGATTTTTTTGTGTTGGGATACTTCCTTCCGTTTGTCCAAAAATATGCGGTAATCCTGCAGGGTCAGTTTGTACAAAATAAGCCTGGTCGTATTTGTTGGTACCATAATACGTACCACCCAATAAGTTACCATCTCTTGAATCATATCGCAATAAAACACCATCTGCCTCTCCACCATTGTAATTCCCGAAATTGGGGAATTTATTCAAATCGGTACTGCTACTTCCTCCTGCTACATATAATTGATAATTTTTCCCTAAAGCAAGTCCGTAAAATGCTTCATACCCAGTACTCCCAAAATCTTCTGACCAAATTAACTGATTCAAATCTCCACTCATACAAAATACAACACCATCCGATTTACCACCAAAAGCCCTAGTACTCGTTCTAGGGAAATCAATACTGGAGGTAACTCCAGCTATATAAACATGTTTTTGATCCGTAATTATTTCTCCTCGAAACTCATCGGCATAATTATAAATCAATGGGAAATCATCTACAGAAGTTAATGATCTATCAGCACCCACAGCATCAAGTCCTTTTCCCCCAATAAAAGTTGAACCTAAAAGCTGTGTTCCAGATACATTAAATTTGGATATAAAGAAATCATAATCTCCGGATTTTCTTGTTTTATACGCCGAATTCGTTACAGGAAAAAAATCTGATTTCGTAGACCCCATTACATACAAATTCCCCAGACTATCTGTAACCATTGAATGCGGTTGTTCATTTCCTTCCCCACCCAAATAGGTACAATATAGCAGTTGATTCCCCGCAGAACTAAATTTCAATATTGCGGCATCACGATCTCCACCATAACCTAGATCTTCGTCCTCCCCTCCTCCAAAATTCAATTGAATTGCTCCAGGAGTAACGGGTAATCCAAAATCAAATACAGTACCACCAGCAAAGCCACTACCCCAATTATCATACGTTCCAGTGCAACCAAAGTTATCTGCTCTAGATCCACTGTAGGTGCTAAAAACTAAAATTGGATCAATTATCAGCGTATCAAATCCATCTATGTATGTTGGAATAGTATAGGTTATTTGTATGTTGTTTAATGACTTTGAACTCGATAATAAAGACTCAATGTTATAGTTGATTTTTATTTTCTCGAACTTCCCATGTGTAACTTTCCAACTAGCAGGAATTGTTTCTTTCCAACTACTTATTTCGTTACGGAATTCTAATTTATTTTTTTTTGAGTTAATTAATTGACTTCCTTTGATTTTATATTAAATCTGATTTAGATCTTTGGCTACAGCTACCCAATTATATTTTACACCTTGTGAATTTGTAGAAATTTCTAACGACACCCCATTCCAGACATTTGTACAAATTAGTTTAGAGTATTTTCTAATTTTGGTTTTCCACCTTTTAGAGTCACTACCTTTATAAAAGTTGTAGACTTCAGAGGAAGAATCCCCCTGATAATCAACTTTAAATTTTTCATTTGATTGATTGAATTTTAGAAACGTAACATTAGCGTTAACACGATGCTTACCAAAGCGATCATGGTGAAGTTCGCTCAATTCACCAGTATTCCATTCCAACCATTTAAACCCTTCGTTGGTAACCCAAAAATCTCCACCATTCATGGAGATCTTTGCAATTATGCCAGCATCCCATTGACCTCTATTCGGTAAGATACTTGCTTTTTGTTGGGGAGTTGGTACATTATTACCCAATAATAAATTCACTCCAGAAAAGATAATCAATAACCACAAATCTCTTAGAGCCAACATGTTGTATAGACTCTTTTTACGAAATCCGGGTTGCATTTCAGGGATCATTCTTTTTCAAAAATCGTTTATTTTTATCGACTATATGCGATTTAGATATGAATTAAACGTTTAAGTTACTCAGTAATTGTAATTTTGTCCAATGAGTAATTCAAATCTTCGTATTTTGTTCTTCGGAACTCCTGATTTTGCCGCTGAATCTCTAGAAAAATTATATGAAGCTAAATTTACTATTGTGGGAGTTGTAACAGCGCCGGACAAAGCCTCAGGGAGAGGTATGAAAATTCAATCTAGTGCAGTTAAACAAGTTGCAGAACGGTTGGGATTGCCAATTTTTCAACCCACCAATTTAAAATCTTCAGAATTTATTGAAACAGTTAAACTATTAAATGTGGATTTAGGCGTGGTTATTGCGTTTAGAATGTTGCCTGAAATTATATGGAATTCACCTAGACTTGGAACTATTAATTTACATGGTTCATTATTACCTAAGTATAGAGGTGCAGCACCTATACAGCACGCTATTATCCAAGGAGAATCAGTTACCGGGTTAACCGTTTTCTTTTTGCGCCATGAAATTGACACGGGAGATATAATTATGACAGAAGAAGTCCTCATTGGGGAAACAGAAGATTTTGGATCTTTGTATAATCGACTAAAAATCTTAGGTGGTAATCTAATTGTAAAATGTGTTCACGCAATTTCTCAAAATAACTACAATTTACATCCGCAGAATGTTGTAGGAGAACCAACATTTGCTCCCAAAATCACCAAAGAGTTTTGTAAGCTTGACTTAAATAAAAGTTGTATAACTAATTTTAACAAGATAAGAGGACTATCCCCAACACCCGGTGCGTTTATTGAGGTCAACGGCGAAATAATTAAAATATTTTCAGCACAGTTTACAGATGTGGAGGCGAATTCTAAAGATCCCATACAAATAATTGGGAAAAAAGTATATTTATCATGTTACGATGGTTGTTTGGAAATTTCAAGTTTACAAATTGCCGGAAAACCCAGAATTTCTGGCACTGATTATGTGAATGGCATAAAAAATCGTTGATTTTTGGATTTTTTTCCATTAAAAATTTGCTTTTGTAATTTTTATTATTTTCATTGCAATCGAAAATAATAGAAACAAACGCCTATAAGTTACACTCCTACCTAAAAAACTTGCTTATTTAACCATTAATTAACAACCGCAAGGAGGTAGTATGAGTGCACCTATTATCGCAGACGGCGTTTTGATTCAACGCTACATGCAAGGAAACCAAGCCGCGTTTGAGACTCTTCTCAACCGCCATCGCAATCGTATTTTCACAAGTATTTATTTATTAGTGAACGATAGATATTTAGCGGAAGACATTTTCCAGGAAACGTTTATTAAAATAATAAACAATATCCAAGCGGGGAAATACAATCATGAAGATAAATTTCTACCTTGGGCTATGCGTATTGCGAGAAATTTAAGCATTGATACAATTCGTTCAAAAAAGAGAATGCCTGTGGTAGTTGACTCTGAAGGTCGGGATGTATTTGATTGTTTAGGTATTTCAGTACAAAGCAGAGAAGATGAGCAAGTAAATCAAGATGAAATTAGCGCTCTCAAGCATTGGATAAGAGAACTTCCAGAAGAACAAAGGGAAGTACTTATTTTAAGAAACTATGCGGATTTGAGCTTCAAAGAAATAGCTATTCTAACCAATACCAATATCAATACTTGTATTGGTAGAATGCACTATGCTGTTTTGAATCTCAGAAAAAAAATGCAAAAAAATTCACTGCGCGTAAAATAATCTTAAGTTGTTGGCGTTTTAATTTCAAATCAAACGCCATAATGCTTATGATTAAACAAATTACCGAAACCGATTTATTGTTATATTACTACCAAGAGGCTGATGAGGTAACCACTTCAATCATAAATGAGCATTTGTCTGATAATTTGGATTGGCAGTATTTCTTAAATGAAATGACGTCATTTTCTGAAGAGTCCAGATTAATTAATTTTTCTCCAAATAGCACTACCCTTTCTATAATTTTAGAAGAAAGTCGTTCTCAATTAGAACATTCCCATTAATCGTATTCATTTAGCTTAATTGGGGGAGTATTTCCTTATAATTCCCTAATTTTGAAGTATGGATTTTATACCAAAATTAGATTTAAATCACTTCATTAATGGCAATCATCAACAGAAACTTCAGTTTGTTAATGAACTGGGCAGAGCCTATGAGGAAATCGGTTTTGTAGCTATTCGTAATCATGGAATTGAAAGGGATATTTTAGAAAATCTTTATCAGCAAGTTTCATTATTTTTCAATTCTCCAGAAAATGTAAAACTAGCTTACAATGATGATATGGGCGGCGGTCAGCGAGGGTACACTGGTTTTGGAAAAGAACATGCAAAAAATAGAAACACGGGTGATCTAAAAGAATTTTGGCATTTTGGTCAATTCACAGAAGATTCTGAAGATCCAACAAATACCCCTACCTATCCTGAAAATAAAACTGTTTTAGAACTTCCGGAGTTCAATCATTATGGAAAGCTAGCCTACAAGGCTTTAGAGAATACAGGTATTGCTATGTTGCAAGCTATTAGTTTGTATTTGGGTTTGGAAGAAGATTATTTTGATCAGAAGGTTATTTGGGGAAATAGCATCTTACGTGCTATCCACTACCCTCCGATTACGGAAGATCCAAAAGATGCAATTCGAGCAGGAGAACATGAAGATATTAATCTTATAACTCTATTAGTTGGAGCAAGCGCAGACGGTTTGGAAGTACTTAATAAACAAGGAAAGTATATTGCCGTAACAGAGGTTGAAAATCATATCGTTGTAAATGTTGGCGATATGCTTCAACGATTAACCAATGATGTTTTAAGGAGCACAACTCATAGAGTAGTAAATCCACCGAAGGAAAAATGGAGCGAACCTAGATTTAGTATTCCTTTTTTCTTACATCCGAGACCTGAAACTAGACTAGATTGTTTACCCAACTGTATTTCCGAAACAAACCCAAAAAAATATGAGGATTGCTCTGCGCAAGAATTTTTAACTCAGCGATTAAGAGAAATAGGCTTAATAAAATAGATTTTTTAATTCGTGAGCATCTTCTGGTTTCATTTTCCCTGCTAAAATTAATCGAACTTGCCTTCTGCGTAAAGCTCCCTCGTACTTTTGAATTTCCAATTCAGTTTCAGGACTAATTTCAGGAACTTTAGTAGGTTTATTTCTGCTGTCTAAAGCTACAAATGTGTAGTAGGCCTCATTACTTTTAATAACATCCCCACTGGGAACGCTTCTAGCGTGGACTTCAATAAACACCTCCATACTTGAATTAAACGACCGCGTAACAAAGGCATTCAATGTTACTACATCGCCCAAACGGATACTTTCTTTAAACGACACTGAATCCACAGATGCTGTAACTACGATCTGATTTGCATGTTTTTGGGCAGCAATAGCAGCACAAATATCCATCCAATGTAACATTTTACCTCCCATTAAATTACCCAATGTATTCGTATCATTAGGAAGTACTATTTCATTCATGGTTGTGAATGAATGTGATGGTTTCTTATTTGTGCTCATTATTATTACAAAAATAAAAGGGAAAGCCAAAAAGACTTTCCCTTTCGTTTAAAATTATTTATACTGATTAGGCTTGACCTACAACAGATACAAAACTTCTTCCATCTTTTCCTTTACGGAATTGAACAGTACCATTTGTAAGAGCAAATAAAGTATGGTCTTTACCGATTCCTACATTTGTTTCAGGATGGTGTTTTGTTCCACGTTGACGAACAATAATTCCGCCAGCTTTAACAACTTGACCACCAAAAATTTTCACACCCAAGCGTTTGCTATGTGATTCTCTTCCGTTTTTGGTACTACCCGCACCTTTTTTGTGTGCCATTGTATTTCTCTTTTAAATTTATGCCTTGATACTATCGATTTTCAAAACAGTTAAATAATGGCGAAAACCATTTTTTACTGCATAACCTTTTCTTCTTTTCTTTTTGAATACCAACACTTTGTCGCCTTTGCCATGCTCTTTTACTGTAGCAGTAACTTTTGCGCCAGAAACAGTTGGTGTTCCTACCTTAACCTTATCACCACCGATAAGCAAAACCTTATCAAATTCCACTGTGGAACCTTCAGCAGCATTCAAACGATTCACCACCAAGTGGTTGTTTTCGGTAACTCTGTATTGCCTTCCGGCTATTTCAACTATGGCGTACATATCCGTAAATTGGGCTGCAAAGATAAGGGTGTTATTTAATTTTTCAAACTATTTCTAGAAAAAAACAATGTTTTAATTGCTCCATTATATTTAACTTAATTCTCATAGAAACGCCCGTTAACTATATTAGACACAACAAATTTATGGTGATATCCCTTACAATTTAACATGGATATTTGAGGATTCATGAAAAAGGTATTTTTAGTTATTACAGCTTGGATGTTCTTGTCGCATGTTACCTATGCACAAACAAACAGTGGAAATCCTAATCCACCGAAAAATGGCAAGGGGATAGAAAACACCTCTCGGAACGTGGTTACTCAATTTGAACCCAAGTTAATACCCTCTTCAAAGTTACTTATCGACCCTATCGTCCCAAAAACGGAAAACCCCCGAATAAACTATAAAATAGAAACACCCGAATATCTCCCGCGTGATCAACCAACACGAGGAATACA
>CAZKOM010000003.1:0-14956 GCA_964554385.1 uncultured Flavobacteriaceae bacterium
ACATGGTATCATGCGGAAGCTGTCACCATCAAAAGGTAGGTTTCAGTGATGCGATGGCCAGCAGTATTGGATTTGGCGGTCAGAAGACGAGCAGAAACAGTATGGCTATTTGTAATCCAATTTGCTTTAATAATATGTTTTGGGATTCTCGCGCAGCGGGAACATTGGATTTGAGTACCAAGCCCGTATTTAATCACATTGAAATGGGCATGGAAAATGATGCTATGCTAGAACAAAAACTGGCCGCTGTTTCGTACTATCCTGCTTTATTTACGGCTGCATTTGGAGACGATAAAGTTACACGCAATAGAATCAGTATGGCGATAAGTCACTTTTTATCTTCTATGATTACTGGTAATTCTAAGTTTGATGCAGTTTCTGCTGGTACTGAGAAATATTCACAATTAGAGCAGATGGGACATGACTTATTCTTTTCCGATAGAGCTCGTTGTTCTCGTTGTCACGCGGGTGACAATTTAAGTGCTCCTGATATGCCAGGTGATCCGTATGGTGCTCCAACAGTAAAGGGTACTGCAAATATTGGCTTAGAAAGACAATATAAAGATCCAGGGAAGGAGAACGGTAATTTCCGTATTCCGTCTTTAAGAAACATTGAATTAACGGGTCCTTACATGCATGATGGTAGATTCGCTAATTTGAATCAGGTAATTGATCATTATAGTCATGGAGTTCAACCCCACAGCCATTTGGATAAGAATTTAAAAGACAATAATGGCAATCCAGTGAAATTGAATTTTTCTGAGTTGGAAAAAGATGCTTTGATTGCATTTTTAAGAACATTAACAGACAATAAATTCATTACAGACCCTCGTTTCAGCGATCCATTTGCTAATTAATTGGTTGCTGATTGTTGACTGGTGTTAATTAAATTCGCCGGTCATGGGAACTGAGAAACTCTCGGGAGTTAGAATTTTAATTCCATCTGGTGCAGGGGCACCTGGTTTTGCGGGCATTGTTCGTTGTTTACGAGAAATCCCTGAAGTGTTTATATTGGGTGGTGATGCGAAGGAGCATGTATATGGTAATGTTCTATCGGATGCATTTGTATTAATGCCAGAAACATCGTTAGCTTCGGATTATGTGGAAGCTGTTGTTCGGGTATGTTTGGGAAATAAAATTCAGGTTATACTGCCAATAACAACACGCGAGCTTACTGTATTATCTGAAAACAAGCAACAAATTGAGGAACTGACGGGAGCGGTGGTAGTTGTTAGTGGTTTGGAAGGTTTAGCAATTGCGAATAATAAGGGCAGTTTGTATGAGTTTGCTTGGCAGCATGGATTTCGAGTACCGGCTTTTGCTGTTATTGATGGGAGGAACTCTTTCATAAAGGAGGCGGAGAAATTAGGCATATCGCACAGAGATTTATGTTTTAAACCGGTGTTGGGTAATGGCAGCAGGGGGTTTGGTAGAATAGTATCCGAGTGCGGTAATAATGAGGATTGGATGAAGGAGAAGTCGGGGATAATGCCATTGAGTTTAGACGAGTGGTGTACAAGGATTCCTGAAAAACTGGGTGAGGATGAAACATTGTTATTGTCCGTTTATTTATCTGGAATGGAATATTCGGTGGATTTGTTGTGTGATAATGGCAGGGTAGCGTATTGTATTCCCAGAAGTAGGGATAAGATGATTGGGGGGATAAGTGTAGCGGGTACATTTTTACAAAACGACGGATTAATATCGGAATGTTGCAGATTGGCAGCATTGTTACAATTAGATGGTCCAATAGGAATGCAGTGGCGTGAGGATATGTCTGGTGAAATTTATTTATTGGAAATCAATCCTCGGTTACAAGGAACTACATCGGCGATATCGTTGGGGGGATTAAATATTCCGGCTGTAGCGGTATCGATGGCATTAGGGAGCGCGGTTAATTATGGCGATAAGAAAATGGTGGTGAATGAGGGTTTGAATTTTGCATGGGGGAGCAGTTTTGTTCGATTCTGGGATGAGTCTTTGTTGTTTGAACGCTAAAATCCAATTATATTTGCTGCACTATGACTGAGAAAAAACGCAATACCACCGGATATTGGATCCTTTGCTTGGTTAGCGCTTTAGCCCTAACGTATTTCACAATTTTCCTTCCTCAAGCGTTTTGGCTAGGACTACCAACCTTTTTTGGTGGTTTAGCTATGGCGATGGATTGGGTTTAATCGGGTTAATTCTTTTTATTTGTATTCCAGTCTAGGTAGACTGGTTAAAAAACTATTGCAAAATAATTTTATCATTTATGGCAAACAACCATTGGTTTGATTTCGAAAAAGATATAGTTGATTTGATGGATCAGCTTGAAAAGACCAAGGAAAGTAATACGAAAGGTAAGGTAGACCTTTCGGATATGATTATTACTTTGGAGGAAAAGATTCAATTGGCGAAGGAGGCAACGTATTCAAAGTTAACGGGTTGGCAAAAGGTGCAGATTAGTAGGCATCAAAACAGACCGTATACTTTAGATTATATTGAGCACATTGCTACAAATTTCATCGAGTTGCATGGTGACAGGCAAGTGAAGGACGATAAAGCGATCGTAGGCGGTTTTGCGGAGATCGATGGAAGACCGGTGATGATTATCGGTCAACAAAAGGGTAGAAATACGAAAGAGCGTCAATTGCGCAATTTCGGCATGCCTAATCCGGAGGGTTATCGCAAGGCATTACGATTGATGAAGTTGGCGGAGAAATTTAATGTTCCAATTATTACGTTGATTGATACGCCGGGTGCTTCCCCAGGTTTAGAGGCAGAAGAGCGAGGTCAAGGAGAAGCGATTGCACGTAATTTGATGGAAATGAGCGTGTTGAAGGTTCCAGTGATTTGTATTGTTATTGGCGAAGGCGCCAGTGGAGGTGCATTGGGAATTGGCATTGGTGATAAAGTTTTAATGATGCAATACACATGGTACAGTGTAATTTCTCCTGAAAGTTGTTCTAGTATTTTGTGGAGGACTTGGGAGAAGAAGGAGTTAGCGGCAGAGGCATTGAAATTATCGGCTACGGATATGTTGGGCAACGGATTGGTGGATGGAATTATTCCGGAGCCCTTGGGCGGAGCTCATCATGATCCTGAGGTAGCGTATCAAAACATCAAGCAGGCCATTTTGAGTTCGTTGGATGAGTTAGCGGATATGGATTCGGAGGAACGGATTAGTAAGCGAATCGATAAATTTTCCCGAATGGGAGTAGTTGTGGAATGAGAAATCGCATCACTGAATTATTTGGGATTCAGTACCCCATTATTCAGGGAGGTATGATATGGTGCAGTGGTTGGGAGCTAGCAAGTGCAGTTTCCAATGCTGGTGGATTGGGTTTAATAGGTAGTGGCAGTATGTATCCTGATATTCTACGGGAGCAGATAAAAAAATGTAAGTTAGCTACAAACAAACCCTTCGGTGTAAATGTACCATTGTTGTATCCGGATTTGGATCAGCATTTAGAAATTATTGTTGAGGAAGGGGTGAAAATTGTCTTCACCAGTGCGGGCAACCCTGCGAAATACACAGGATGGTTAAAAGAACGTGGTATTACTGTGGTGCATGTAGTTGCGAATCTGAAATTTGCAAAAAAATGTGTGGAGGCGGGTGTTGATGCAATAGTTGCAGAGGGATTTGAGGCTGGCGGACACAATGGCAGGGAAGAAACAACCACGATGTGTTTAATACCTATGATTACCGAGCAAGTGAAAATTCCTGTAATTGCGGCAGGTGGTATTGGAAGTGGAAAGGCGATGGCGGCAGCTTTTTGTTTGGGTGCGGAAGGTGTACAAGTTGGCAGTAGGTTTGCGGCCACCATAGAAAGCAGTGCGCATCAGGCATTTAAAGAGGCTGTTGTGGCTGCTGGAGACGGAAGTACGGAGTTGACATTGAAAGAGTTAACACCCGTTCGTTTACTAAAAAATGAATTTTACCAGAAAGTGCAAGAAGCGTATAAGAATGAAGCATCGGTAGAAGAATTGCAGGATTTATTAGGTCGAGGAAGAGCAAAAAGAGGTATGTTTGAGGGCGATTTGGTGGAAGGCGAATTGGAAATTGGCCAGGTGGCTGCTATGATAAATTCGATTCCTAAGGCTGGTGACGTAGTTGTATCCATGATGGAGGAATACGATTCGGTGATTAAGGGATTGACTTCGAAATAGAAAATTGCGAGTTAAGTTATGGATGAATCAGCAAGAAAATTGGGTAATGTGGGCAGCGAGGAAGTGGAAGTTGCCAAGGACTTTGTAGTTTCTTCTGAGCCATGGAAGTTGGTTTATTGTGCCAGTAGGCAAGAGAAAAAAGTTTCGGCGTATTTGGCTCAACGAGACATAGAGCATTATTTGCCTTTGGTTAAGTCGTTGCGCTTTTGGAAAGACCGAAAGAAGTGGGTGGAGATGCCTTTATTTAATGGTTATTTATTTGTTCGACCTACAGAAATTCAGCGCGATGTTGTTTTGACTTTGCCTGGTGTGGTAAAGTATATTCGATATAATGGTAAGGATGCGTTGGTTCCGTCTGAGCAAGTACAATTAATTCATCGATTGATTGAGAAGGGGTATCAGATGGAGCGATACGATGGAGATGAGGACTTGGAGCGAGGAGATATAGCGGAGGTTTTGGATGGAGTATTTCGAGGGCAGGAAGTGGAGGTGTTCCACAATACGGAGCGAGAAGAATCGTTTATAATTGTAACGGTAGAGGCTGCAAATCACCGAATTAAAGTTAACTTGCCACGGGAGATTTTGAAGTTAAAGATCAAAGGCAAGGATCGAACGGATAAGGCTCTCTGGTAAATTAAACACGATGGTAGGAGAAACTATATTATTGTTATCGCCACATACGGATGATGCGGAGTTGGGTTGTGGGGCGAGTATTGCGAAGTTTATTCGACAAGGAAAGAAAGTATATTATGCAGCGTTTAGCGCCTGTGAGCAGAGCGTTTTGCCGCAGTTTCCTAAGGATATTTTGATTCATGAGGTACAGGAAGCTACGTCGGAATTGGGGATAAGGGTAGAAGATTTGTTTTTATTTCGTTACGAAGTAAGAACGTTTAATTACAGGCGGCAGGAGATATTGGACGATTTAATCCGATTGCGGGAGCAATTAAAACCGGACACGGTCTTGATGCCTTGTTTGCACGATATTCACCAGGATCATAAAACATTGGCCGAAGAGGGATTGCGTGCATTTAAGTTTTGTAATATATTTTGTTATGAGTTGCCATGGAATAATTTGAATTTCAATACGGCAGCCTTTGAAGTGGTGGAGGAGGAAGACGCGTTGTGCAAGGTGAAAGCGTTGAATCGATATAAGAGTCAGGCGCATCGTAGTTACGCCAATGAAGAGTTTTTACGGAGTCAGTTACGCATGCGCGGTGTTCAAGTTTCAAGACGGTATGCGGAAGCTTTCGAGGTTGTTCGAATGATTTCTGAGTAAATACATTAATTGTTATTATTTTCGCTACTGCGAATGGATGGTTTATTTTAAATCAACGAGTTTGTTTTTTTGGAATAACGGGGTGTCGATTTGCAGAAGTAATACATAAAACTTTATGATATCAGAAATAATATCGCCCATTATTTTTACGGTGTTTTTGGCTGTGGGAGCTTGGTTCTTTGCCGGTAAGGTGAAGTTTATTCGAAGGAATATTTTGCTAGGCAGGGATATAGACTTAAGTGATAATCCCGCTGCGCGATGGAAGCAAATGTTATGGGTGGCTATGGGACAGAGCAAAATGGTGAAAAGACCGGTGGCGGCAATATTTCACCTGTTTGTTTATTTGGGATTTGTATTGATTAACATTGAGGTTTTAGAGATTTTGGTGGATGGAATCACAGGACATCATCGTTCATTTTCTGGATTGGGCAGTGTTTACAATATAGCGATCGGCTTTTTTGAAATACTTGCGTTTCTGGTAATCGTAGCGTGTGTAGTTTTTTTAGCCCGTAGATATGTAGTTAAGGTTCCGCGTTTGAATTCTTCGGATTTGAAAGGTTGGCCCAAGAAGGATGCAACCGTTATTTTGGTAGTGGAAATAGTATTGATGGCAGCGTTATTGAAGATGAATGCTGCGGATCAAATTTTGCAACAACGTGCGCTGAAACAACATCAAATGGCTGCAGTAACAGCGATTGGTCCCGTTACCTCTGCTACGTACGAATTACAGGATGGAGACAAGAAGATAGAATGCTTGGGAGATGAAGCTGAATTACAGACTGGTGGTGAGGCGGGTGTTGTTGGAAGCTCTGAATCTACTGAGTCACATACTGCTAGTTTAGCCCATTATTTACCTAAACACCATGATTGCTGTGGCGAACTGATGGGTAGTTTTCCAGTTAGTAAATACTTGGTGCCGATGCTAGATGGGTTTGAGGATGGATTTTTGATTTTCACAGAGCGTGCTGCATGGTGGTTTCATTTTATCGGTATTTTACTGTTTTTGAACTACGTGCCCTATTCTAAGCATTGGCATATCATTATGAGCTTTCCTAACGTGTACTACACCCCACTGAAACCAAAAGGTGAATTCGACAATATGGCTTCGGTGACTACGGAGGTGAATTTAATGATGGACCCTTCGGCAGTACCACCGGATGGGTATGAACCGCCCGCAGGTTTCGGTGCTAGGGATGTTCAAGATTTAAGTTGGAAAAACTTGATGGATGCATATACATGCACCGAATGTGGACGCTGTAGTAGTGTTTGTCCGGCTAATATTACGGGTAAATTGCTATCGCCGAGGAAAATTATGATGTCTACTCGTGATCGATTGGAAGAAGTGGGCAATGGTTTGGATGCCGGAATCAAGGCGGGAACCCTACAGAAATTAGAAAATGGCAACCTGCCTCGATTGGAAGATGGAAAGGATTTACACAGTTACATTAGTTCAGAGGAATTGTGGGCTTGTACCACTTGTAACGCCTGTGCTGAGGCTTGCCCGGTGAATATTAATCCTGTAGATATTATTGTGCAAATGAGACAATACTTGGTAATGGAAAAAAGTGCGGCACCGGGAGAGTTAAATTCGATGTTTACTAACTTGGAGAATAATGGAGCGCCTTGGCAATTTAACCAAATGGATAAGGCCAATTGGGCAATGGATACGGATAACGGGTAAATTGTTGTATTTTTGAATCGAAATGAATAATCTGCATGTAACCTTAATGTCCTTTATGGGAGGACAAGAGTGGATTTGGATTTTGGTTTTGGTATTGTTGCTATTTGGCGGCAAGAAAATTCCTGAACTAATGCGTGGCTTAGGTAAAGGAATCCGCGAGTTTCAAGATGCTAAGAACAATGTTAGCACTGAGATTCGTAAAGGAATGGAAGAAGATTCCAAGGACAAAAACTAATAATTCCAAGGATTTTGAAGCATTACAGCCGAATTTCGGATATTCGGGAAGATTTGTATGCCGGTAGGGTAACCTGCTTGGATTTGGTAAATTATTACCTGAAGAATATCGAAAATAATGCGCATTTGAACGCATTTTTAGAAGTTTGGGGAGATGAATCCAAAGAAAAAGCTGCGCAAATCGACGAAAAAATCAAGTCAGGCACCGCTGGTAAATTAGCGGGAGTTGTAGTTGCGATCAAGGATAATTTGAGTTATGCCGGTCATAAAGTATCGGCATCGTCTAAGATATTAGAAGGATTTGAATCTATTTACACGGCTACTGCTGTTCAGCGCTTATTGGATGAAGATGCTATTATCATAGGTAGGACCAATTGTGATGAATTTGCAATGGGTGCTTCCAATGAAAACAGCGCATTTGGTCCTGTTAGAAACGCTGCTAACTCAGACAAAGTGCCAGGCGGATCTTCGGGAGGAAGTGCGGTTGCGGTTCAAGCGAAAATGGCTCATTGTTCATTAGGGAGCGACACGGGTGGATCCATTCGTCAGCCTGCAGCATTTTGTGGTCTGTATGGATTGAAACCTACTTACGGTGTAATTTCTCGTTGGGGATTGTTGGCGTACGCTTCGAGTTTCGATCAAATTGGACCTATTACACAGAGTTTGGATGACATGGTAGAATTAACTTCCATCATGGCTGGGGTAGACGGACACGATGCAACTATGATTCAATCACCAATTGAATATACTGCTCCTCAATCACCCGGAAAATCAACCTTTGCAGTTATGCGTGATGCCGTTGAGGGTGAAGGAATTTCAGCTGAAATCAAAGCGAAAATGATTTCGCTCATTGCAGCCCTGGAGGATCAAGGGCATACGGTGAACTATTTCGACTTTCCATTATTGGATTACATGGTTCCTGCGTATTACGTGTTAACTACAGCGGAAGCATCCAGTAATTTAAGTCGATACAGTGGTATGATGTACGGATATCGCAGTGGAAATGCAAAGGATTTGGAATCTACCTTTACGTTGAGCAGAACCGAGGGATTTGGTTCGGAGGTAAAACGGAGAATCATGTTAGGTACATTTGTGTTGAGTAGTGATCAATATGATGCCTACTACGAAAAAGCACAGAAGGTTAGACGAATCATTCAGGAAGAAACAGATGCTGTTTTGATGAACGCCGATGCAATTTTATTGCCAACAACAAGCACAGTTGCATTTGGGTTGGGTGAAAAAGCAAGTAACCCGGTGGCGATGTATATGGCTGATTTATTGACCGTGCAAGCAAACCTAGCTGGG
The DNA here is from genome assembly GCA_964554385.1 of uncultured Flavobacteriaceae bacterium. GTDB lineage: Bacteria > Bacteroidota > Bacteroidia > NS11-12g > UBA955 > JAGKXC01. Next base: position 8,649 of record CAZKOM010000003.1, read on the forward strand.
AATCCTGCGATTAGTATTCCAGCTGGAACAAATGAAGAGGGATTGCCTATGGGTGTGCAATTGATGACAAAACGCGGAGAGGATCAGCAATTATTTGATTTAAGTAGACTAATTGAAGGTGCTTTAGCGTTATAGTAGTAACAATACTACTTGTGTTATTTTTAGAATAGTTTGGTTAATATGTTACGAGTACGGGTACTTATATCGTTATTTTTTGTTTGGAGTTGGGCTTTTTCTCAATCGGATATACAATTAAAGATTAAATCATTAGAGCAAAAGGGTCTTCCTTATTTTTGGAATGCCGAAATTGAGCTCTCTATTCGTGATTGGTTAAAAAACGAGAATCAGAGCACCAGTATTTTTTTAGGTAGATATCAATATTATTCGGCCATCATTAACCCTGTTTTGGCGGAGAAAAAGTTGCCTTGGTTTTTGTCATACATGCCAGCGGGTTCAACGGGTTTTGAACCGAGATATCGCGATGAGGGAGGTAGTTCTGGAATGTGGCCAATGGGTTTTACTATGGGTAAAAAATATGGATTGAAGCAGACAGCATTATTTGATGAACGAAGAGATCCAGTTAAAAGTACTCAAGCAGCTTTATCGTATCTAAACGACTTACATATTATCTATAAAGACTGGTTAAAGGCAATTACTGCATTTAGAATAGGAGCCATCCGAATGAATCAGATTATTCATGAATTGGATGGAGATTTGGATTTCGATCGCATTTATTTGTTATTGGAGCCTGAAGAAAGAATTCCAATCATTCAATTTTATTCAGCTGTAGTTGTATTGGCGTATGCCAAGGACTTTGGTATTAAGCCAGTTACCTATTCGGAGATGGCTTCTTCCCAAGTGTTGTCGGTAAATGAACCGGTGCCGTTTTCGTTATTAAATGAGAAATTGGGAATAGGTTTGATGGAATTGCGGATGTTAAATCCGGAATTGAGGGCTGATGTGATCCCATATATGGGGAGCAATTTTGTGTTTCGATTACCCAAAGAATATGTTGGAAGATATAATATAATGCGGGATTCAATTCCAGGATGGTTAAATAATTTTGGGGGTAACGATAATGGGGTAGTACGTAGGTTGCCGAATGTAGAAATCAAGGAAGAGGTTGTGGCTATGGAAAATAAGGACACGGCCGTTTCCATGGAAATAGCAAGCAACGACCAATCGGTTGTAGATGCTGCAGGAATTACACCCCCTAGGCCTAAGACTGCCGAGTATAAGGTTTGGGTATACTATCGGGTTAAGTCGGGTGATGCTGTTTATACGTTAAGTGATGTATTTGATTGTGCACCCGAACAGATGAAGCAGTGGAATCGCTTGCGATCGAATTCGTTGGTAGTAGGGACGCAGTTGAAGTTTTATGTACCTGCGACCAAGAAATCCTATTACACTAAAATTAATTCAATGTCGATTTCTCAAAAGAGAAACTTGGCAGCAAAGGATTAATTTTGCCAAATGCAACAGCATGGTTGGTGGAAGCGTACGGTTCAATGTTTAGTTATTCTTTTTGCAAGTAGTTTTGTACGATTGAGTGCGGGCGGTGTATTGTTGGGGACAAGCCCCAAGGATACGATTTTACCGGATCGTCCCTTATTTCATAAAATAGATGGAATGATTGCAGTGGATGGGGTATTGAATGAATTGGAATGGGGTGCAGGAAGTTTAAATAGTAATTTTTTTGAGCATTTGCCAAGGGGGTGGAATGGTAAATTTCATCAGTATTTCCCTTACGACACTTCGTTGTCTGAAACCCGGACGGCTTTTAAACTATTGTATTCGTATTCGGCTATTTATATTGGCATCGTATGTGAAAATAGAAATCCTTCTAAGAAGTTTGTTATCAATGGATTGAAGAGAGATTTTAGTGTAACCAATACGGATGGCGTAGTTGTAACCTTGTCTACATTTAATGATGGACAGAACGGGTTTTCTTTTGGATTAAGTCCATACAATACGCAACGTGAAGGATCCGTTGAAAATGGCGGAGGTTTTGGAGTAACCACGGCATGGGACCAGGTTTGGTTTAGTGAAACTTCATTACAAAATGGGTATTGGGTTGCTGAGATTATGGTGCCGTTGAAGAGTATACGGTTTGTGCCTGGTGTTAAGGAATGGTCCGTAAATGTTTCTCGATTCGACTTAAAGAACAATGAGATTTCCAATTTTAGCCGGGTTCCAAGAAATTTTAATGTAAGCACTTTGGTTTTTGCTAAGCCTGTTGGGTTTTCTGAGGGTAGTAGTCCCAACAAGAAATCCAGAAATTTGGTATTGATTCCGTACGCATCGGGCAATGGATTTCAAGAGAAGGTGGGGAGTCCGCGGAGTTTTGTGCCGAAAGTAGGATTGGATGCAAAGGTAGGATTGAGTAAGAGTTTGAACATGGACATTACGGCGAATCCGGATTTTGCCCAGGTGGATGTGGATGTGCAGCAGATTAATTTGACTCGTTTTAGTTTATTTTATCCAGAGCGGAGACAATTTTTTATTGAGAATTCGGATTTGTTTGCCACGTTTGGATTTCGACAAATTCGACCTTTTTTTTCGCGAAGAATAGGGTTGGCAGCAGGCGGGACAGTACCTATTTTGGCGGGAGTACGCGTAAGTGGTAAGTTGGGAACGGATTGGCGTTTGGGCGCGATGAATATTAGTACAGCGGGGGTTGCTGCTTGGCGGGAAAAGCCAATGAACTATTCGGTTTTTGCGCTTCAGAAAAAGGTTTTTGCAGCCAGTACGGTTGGAATAATTGCGGTACATGATCGGAAGATGGATACATCCGGTGATTACAATACTGTGTTGGGGCTGGAGTATAATTTGTTGTCTAAGGATAGTCGATGGGGCGGAAAGGCATTCATTCAAAAATCGGACTACCAAGGATTGGCCATGAATGAGGGATTTGCACACGCCAGTTGGTTTCGATACAGAGATTTACGTTGGTTCCTCATGTGGAATCACGAATATGTGAGCAAGGATTTTAGGGCTCGAACGGGTTTTGTGCCACGTATTGCGAATTTCGACACAACGGGGAAGATTGTTTTATACGATTATTGGCGTTTGGAGCCGGAGATTAAGCGAACTTGGTACCCCAAGGGTTCTAAATTGTTAAACAACTATTCGTTAATGGCTTATAATTCAAGTTATTACGATAGTGCATTCGGAATGACCGAATCGGAGAGTGAATTGGGATTGGATTTTAGTTTGCAAAATAGTGCCGTTTTTCATTTTAGTGTGGACAATTCGTATCAGCGTTTATTTCTGCCATTTAAGCCGTTTGATGATTTGCCGGCATTTTTTGGGGAATATCGCTGGTGGTCTATTCATTCTGAGTTAACTACGAATAATCGCAAGCCTGTATATTGTTATGCCCGGATGACACAAGGTGGATATTTTACTGGAAAGAAATCGGAATTTGCAGGCGAGTTGTTTTATCGATTACCGGCATTGGGCAAGAGTCAATTACCCAAATGGGTGTTAAGCGCGAACTGGAACCGGGTGGTGGTACGCGATGATCAGGGTGGTGGTGATGCCGTTAATTTATTGGGATTAAAGGCGGAACACAGCTTTAATACGATTTGTTACTTAACCAGTTATTTTCAATATAACAGTCAGGCTGAACGTATGAATATCAATATACGTTTCCAATGGAGATACAGGCCGATGAGTGATGTATTTATTGTACTGTCACAGAATTGGAACCAGTTTCCTCAGTTAAACACGGTGGAGTCTTATTATTGGTCGGTTCGCAGCCGAAGTGTAGCAGTAAAATGGGTTTATTGGTTAAACCGCTAGTATAAAAAAGGGAAGGGACGGTTTAGAAACCGTCTCCATCCAAAATATTTCCGAAGCCACCTAGGATGGAACCTTCTTCGCGTCTTCCACCTGGGGAGCCATAACTTAGTATTTTTCCAGCCAAACGAGAAACGGGTAAACTCTGTAACCAAACCTTACCAGGACCACTTAATACGGCAAAGAATAAACCTTCGCCACCGAAAATGGCATTTTTCACCCCTTTCACCATTTGAATATCGTAGTCTATTGTGCTTGTAAATGCAACGATACAACCGGTATCAACTCTTAAATATTCGCCTTGTTTTAGTTCTCGTTCAAGGATGTGTCCGCCTGCATGAACAAATGCAAGTCCATCTCCTTCTAGCTTTTGCATGATAAATCCCTCACCACCAAAAAGTCCAGTTCCAAGTTTACGTTGAAATTCAATACCCACGCTAACCCCTTTTGCAGCGCACAGGAAGGAATCTTTTTGACATATAATCTTGTTACCTAATTGTTGAAGATCCATCGGCACAATTTTTCCGGCGTAAGGTCCAGCAAATGTTACGCGAGCTTTGTTATAACCCATATTGCTGAAGGCTGTCATGAATAAAGACTCCCCAGTTAACATACGTTTTCCAGCGCTCATTAGTTTTCCAAAGAATCCACTATTTTGTTGACTTCCATCCCCAAAAACGGTTTCCATTTCGATGCCATTATCCATGAACATGAAGGATCCTGCTTCGGCCATGACAGTTTCTTGAGGGTCTAATTCTATTTCTACACACTGCATTTCTTCACCGAAAATGCGGTAGTCGATTTCGTGATTGCTTCTCATATGATCGAATTGTTTTGTTAATTTATTGATTTGTAGCCGTTGATTTTTTCAAAGCTAAGATGGAGAAATCGGTGGATTCTGCTTTGATGGTATTAGACAAGTAACCAAGTCCGGTAATCTCCATGTCAACCACATCGCCGTCTTGCAACCATTGTTCAGTGTAGCTGGGGTCGTTTAGTTTTCCGGTACCATTCAATTCCAAGAAACATCCTGTACCTACGGTGCCAGAACCGATAACATCACCGGGGTAGATATCTACACCGTATGCGCAACGTTCTACGATTTCGGCGAAGGTCCAATCCATATCGCCCATATTGCCTTCACTCACTAATTTACCGTTCACCCAACATTTCATGGATAGGTTATAATTGTTGCCTGTATGGCCGGGTTTTGCACTGATTTTGTAGGGCTCTAATTCATCGGGCGTTACAAGCCAAGGTCCAATTACGGTACTAAAATCTTTGCCTTTTGCTGGGCCGAGGTTTAACAACATTTCTTCCATTTGCAAGGTACGAGCGCTCATGTCGTTCATTATCATATAGCCTGCGATGTAATCATCGGCTTGTGCAGCGGTAATATTTCGGCCTTTTTTACCGATAACGATTGCGGCTTCTAATTCGAAATCAAGTTTTCGGAAATGATCGGGCATGCAAGGTATTTCCCCTGGGCCTTGTATGGCGTTGTGGTTGGTGAAATAAAAGATAGGGTACTGATCAAATTCGGGAATCATGGGCACCCCGCGGTTTCTTCTTGCCGCTGCTACGTGTTGTCTGAAGGCGTAACCATCCCGGCAGGAGGTTGGCTGGGGGACGGGTGCGAAAATTTGTGCACCGTTAAACGGGGTAGCTAATTGGGTATGATTGCCGGCATTTATTTGGGATTCAATTTCTCTTGCAAGAGCTGATTGGGTTTCCCAGTTCTCCAACATTGTTCTCATTGAAGGGCTAATGGCCGGATTTATTGAATGTAAAGGATAGATATTGTTGTTTACAAGGATGCCTGTTTGCGCAGAATCCTGATAATGGTACGTTACCAATTTCATAAATACAAAAATACTAATTTTTAGGGGCAAATAGGTGGGTGTTTATCGGGTATATACTTAATTTTACCGCAATATCAAATCGCACATGGCAGAGAAGAAAAAGGTATTGGTAACAGGAAGTAACGGCTTATTGGGTCAGAAGCTTACGGATTTATTTACTTCCAAAGCGGATTGGGAATTGGTGGCTACGGGGGTAGGTGTAAATCGGCATCCGCGGAGTACGGAGGATGGAGTGTATCGTTATGAGGTTTTGGATATCACGGATGAAGGGATGGTGAATGCGGTGTTACGTAGAGAATTACCGGATGTAGTGATTCACACGGCGGCCATGACGCAGGTGGATGATTGCGAATTTCAACGGGATGCATGCGTTGCGTTGAATGTGAATTCTGTGGAACGATTGGCCAAATTATCAACGGAGTTGGGATTTCATTTGGTACATATCAGTACGGATTTCATTTTTGATGGTACGAAGGCGATGGTTACAGAGGACGAACGTCCTAACCCATTGAGTTATTACGGTTGGAGTAAATGGGAGGGGGAGAAAGCGGTGATGGAAAATGCTAATTCGTATTCGATCTTACGTACGGTATTGGTGTATGGCAAGGTGGCCGATATGAGCAGAACCAATATCGTTTTGTGGGC
>CAZKOM010000003.1:14966-19750 GCA_964554385.1 uncultured Flavobacteriaceae bacterium
AGCGCTTAGGGATGGAAAGAAGGCCAATGTTGTTACGGATCAATTTAGGACTCCCACGTTGGCGGAAGATTTAGCCATGGGATGTTTCTTGGCAGCGGAGCAGAAAGCACAAGGTATTTATCACATTGCAGGTAAGGACTACATGAGTGTGATTGAATTGGTGGAGCGCGTGGCGAAGTTTTACGGATTTAGTATGGAAAACATTACCCGCGTTGATAGTTCTACGCTAAATCAACCAGCCAAACGCCCACCCGATACTGGGCTCTCCATCGAAAAAGCCCGAAAGGATTTGGGGTATGAACCACATTCGTTTGAAGAAGGTTTGGCGTTGTTAAATTTATAAATTGATTGGGCGAAAGTTGTGGGTACGATGAATTTGAATGGGTGATTATCGTCATAAAAAATCGACCAACAATTTCTTACATTTGTTGCAGTAACTACTAATATTTAAATCCTATGGAAATTCGTGCACCTTTTAATTTGAATAAATGGATTGAGGAAAACCGACATCTATTAAAACCCCCGGTGGCCAATAAAAATTTGTATCCTGAAGGTACGGATTATATCGTTATGGTGGTAGGTGGACCCAACTCTCGTAAGGATTATCATTACAATCAAACGGAGGAGTTGTTTTATCAGTTAGAGGGTGAGATTACCATTAAAACACAGCAAAACGGGGAACGTGTGGATGTGAAATTAGGTCCTGGAGATATGTTTTTATTGCCGCCCAATGTTCCCCATTCGCCTGGCAGAACAGCGGGTAGTATCGGGCTTGTAATTGAGCGGGTTCGAGAGGGTAAAGGTTTTACTGATGGTTTGTTATGGTTCTGTGATTCGTGTAACACCAAATTACACGAAGCCTATTTCGAACTGAAAAATATTGAAACCGATTTTATCAGTCATTTCAACGAATTTTATGATTCGGAAGAATTGCGTACGTGTAAGCATTGCGGAGAAGTTTTGCAAAAGCCACAATAAGGCGGTAATTGCTTAACTTTGCAATCCTCTTATGAGTGATGCCATTAAACACGAGTGCGGGGTAGCGTTTATTCGTTTGCGTAAACCGCTGTCGTATTACCGAGAAAAGTACGGAACTCACTGGTACGGACTAACGAAGCTCCAATTTTTAATGACCAAACAGCTTAATCGTGGACAAGACGGTGCTGGCATGGGTGTAGTAAAGCTGGATCCGGCGTATGGCGATCGCTATTTAGCAAGAAAACGCAGTGCGTCCAAGACGGCATTGTCTGATATTTTTGAAGAAATTGCCAAGGCGTACGAAGAAATTCCTGTTGAATTTCGGGACGATGAAGCCTATTTAAAGAAGCATTTTCCGTATGCGGGTGAATTATTGCTAGGTCATTTGCGATATGGTACTTACGGAGGAAATAGCATAGAGAATATACATCCATTTCTGCGTCAAAATAACTGGATGGCAAGAAACCTCATGTTAGCTGGTAATTACAATGTTACCAATACGGAGGAGTTGTTTAACCAGTTGATTGAATTGGGTCAGCAGCCAAAGGAGAAGAGCGATAATGTGTTGATGTTAGAAAAAATCGGACATTTTATCGACGAAGAAAATCAGCGATTGTTCGGAATTTTTAAAGCCCAGGGGTATTCCAATTTAGAAATCACGGCTAAAATCAAGGATGAATTATCCTTGGTGAATATACTCAAGCGAAGTTTTAAAAGTGTAGATGGGGGATATAATATGATTGGTTTGCTGGGTCATGGTGATGCTTTTGTAATGCGTGATCCCAATGGAATCAGACCTTCTCATTACTATATCGACGATGAAGTGGTGGTTGTTGCCAGCGAGCGTGCTGCCATTCAAACAGCGTTCAATTTATATCCTGAGCAAATTCAAGAATTGGGTCCAGGAAATGCATTGATTGTGAAGAAATCCGGGCAGGTAGATGAGGTGAACATTATCGAACCACTAGAAAGAAAAAGTTGCAGTTTTGAGCGCATTTATTTCTCTAGGGGAAACGATCAAGATATTTATGCCGAGCGTAAGGAGTTGGGAAGATTGCTTGCCGATCCGGTAATGCAGTTGTTAGGCAATGATTTAGTGAATACGGTATTTAGTTATGTACCGAATACGGCGGCCACCAGTTTTTACGGTTTGATTGATGGTATTCACGAGATACGCAGGCGTTTGCAGGCGGAGGCATTATCGGCTATCGATGTATCAAAAAACCCAGAAAAGGTTGAGGAAATTTTGAGTTGGCGTCCACGCAGGGAGAAGATTTTAGTGAAGGACGTGAAGATGCGGACCTTTATCACCAATGATAATGATAGGGAAGATTTGGTAGGTCATGTATATGATATAACCTACGGGGTAGTAAAGAGTTGGGAGGATACGTTGGTGATCATGGATGATAGTGTGGTTCGAGGTACTACATTGAAAACCAGTATTTTAAAGATATTGGACCGCTTAGAGCCCAAGCGAATTATATTAGTAAGTTCTGCCCCTCAAATTCGTTATCCGGATTGTTATGGTATCGATATGAGTAAGTTGGGTGATTTTGCGGCATTCAGAGCAGCGGTTGCGCTGATTAAGGAAAGGGGAATGGAATCTCTGATGCAGGAAATATATCAACAAGCCAAGCTGGAGTTAGAAAAACCGGCGGAGGAGCAGGAGAATGTGGTTAAGCGCCTGTATGCACCGTTTGCCGATCAGGAGATTTCCGATAAAATTGCGGAAATGGTTAGGCCTAATGGTATGCGAGCGCAGTTTGATATTCTATTCCAGTCGGTAGATAATTTGCATGTTGCTTGTCCGAACGATTCGGGTGATTGGTATTTCACGGGGAATTTCCCAACCCCAGGGGGTACACAAGTAGCAAACAGGGCATTTGTTTACTACATGGAAGGCAGGAAAGAACGAGCGTATTAAAATTATCGGCCTAAATTGATTAGGTATTTATTGGGTACGTTTTTGATTCCGTGGATTTTATTATTTTTGCGGCCATCCTATGAGCACATTAAACGAGGTAATTGACCAATTGAAAGACCAGTTGGAGAAGAATCTTCAGCACACGGCGAGTGAATTTAACCGTATTCGTGCCGGAAAGGCCAATCCAATCATGCTTGAGAGTGTGATGGTTGAATATTATGGTGCGTTAACTCCATTGGCTCAGGTGGCGAACGTAGCCACTCCGGATGCTAGAACGTTAAGCATTCAGCCTTGGGATAAGAGCTTAATCAGACCGATTGAAACCGCAATTATTAACAGTAATTTGGGGTTTGCTCCTCAGAACGACGGGGAGTTTATTCGAATTTCTATTCCTCCATTGACCGAGGAGAGACGTAAGGAGTTGGTAAAAAAGAGCAAAGGAGAATCGGAAAATTCGAAGATAGGAATTCGCAATTTGCGTAAAGATGCGAATGAGCGCATTAAGAAATTGCAGAAAGATGGTTTGAGTGAGGACGATGCGAAGGTGGGTGAGGAGCGTGTTCAGAAAATGGTGGACGGTTATATTGCTAAAACCGAAGCGTTGCTGGCAGAAAAGGAAAAGGAAATCATGACGGTATAATCGTCAGTTTGGATTTCAATTCTTCAGCATTAATTAGCAATTCTTCTAGGCTATTGGCTAAAATTGTGGCGTGACCTAACTTTCTATTGGGTTTGCTTTCGGATTTATTGTACATGTGAACGAATACATCTGAACGATGGTTTAGATATTCCTGGTGTTCTAGTTTGTAGGAACCCGAGAAGGTTGTTGGTCCAACGATGTTAAGCATGGCTGCAGGTTGTTTGAGTGCAGGATTCCCCAGGGGTTTATTGGTGAGTATTCGAAGGAATTGTTCAAATTGGGAGCAATGGCAACCTTCGATGGTATGATGACCGGAGTTGTGGGGTCTTGGGGCGATTTCGTTTACAAGGATGTCTATATCGGCAGCTGTTAGGCTGGAGAAATCGGGATTTGTTTGGGTTGGGTTATTAGGGACAAGAAACAATTCAACGGCAAAAAGTCCGGGTGAATTAAGGCTTTCCACGGCGTTGAGGGCAACTTGTTTGGCTTTTTCTTCTATGGTTGGGTGGATACGAGCGGGGGAAAAAAGGAATTCAACGAGGTTGGAGACTGGGTGAAAATACATTTCGATGGCGGGATAAACAGCGGTTTCCTTTTCTTGATTTTTGTTGGCTTGTCCAACGGCCACGATAATCGAAATTTCTAACGCTGGAGATATTTTGGCTTCCAGTAAAACGTTTCCTTGAAAGGGTGGGTTTTGTAGAAGTTGGGATTTGGATAGGATGGAAACGCCTTTGCCATCGTACCCCCCAGTGCATGTTTTCACAACTATTTCGTCACCTGGGAATTGTTCCAATGGGGATGGAGTAATTTCGGATGAATTTACAATGGTGTAGGGTGCGGTGGGTATGTTGTTTAGGGTATAATGTTGTTTTTGGATTCCTTTGTTTTGGATGGTTGTGAGAACCGTTGGGCTAGGGACGATGGTTTTACCATGTGCTTGTAATTGAAGCAGAGTGTCTACGTTGATGTGTTCTATTTCCCAGGTGAGTACATCGGCGGAGGTGGCCAGCTCTCGGATGCTTGCATCCGAGGTGAGGCTTCCAGCGATAAACTGGTTTGCAAGCGGTTTTGCAGGGCAATCGGGGGAGGATTCTAAAACAGTGAAATGTGCGGGAACTTCGGGGCTGGAAGCCTCAATGGTCATCATACCCAGCTGGCCACCACCAATAATACCTACCTTTACCATGGCACAAAGATAGGGAAGCAAATTTGCAGAGTTTGCAACGGATAATTGTAGAG
>CAZKOM010000003.1:19805-33917 GCA_964554385.1 uncultured Flavobacteriaceae bacterium
TGCGAATTTATTTATATCTCTTTTAACGGCCACGGAACCCGTTGCGCCATTGGTGTCAGACTGGATTATTGTTGTAGTTTGTTTGGTTTTGGTAGCATTTTTTGCAGGTATGGAGATTGCATTTATCTCAGCAAGCAGATTACGGATTCAATTACGCAGCAAGGATGGACAAGGGGGCGGTAAGTGGTTGGGACGATATATTAAGAAGCCAAATGAGTTTATTTCAACGGTGTTGGTGGGTACCAATTTGGCCATGGTTATCTATGGTTTATACATGGGAGGAATTTTGGAGGAGGCCTTGGATGCATTGCCGTATCCTTGGTTAAATTCTGGTATAGTTCGATATGTTATTGTAACTTTTGTAAGTACGCTGATTATTTTAGTGTTGGCAGAATACATACCTAAAACTCTATTTAGGATGTATGCGGATACGTTGTTGTTCGGTTTAGCCGGTGTATTTCGGGCTGCACAAATTTTAATGTGGCCAATGATTGTCCTTACCAAGGAAATTTCTTCGTTTCTTCTGCGTTGGTTTACTAAGGCCGAAATCAATGAGGCAACTCCTGTTTTCTCCAAGGTGGATTTGGATAATTATTTGGCGAGTTTAGAAAATTCGCATAATTCTGAAAATTTGGAAATCGATACCGAAGTATTTCGAAATGCTTTGGATTTCAGTGATGTACGAGTAAAGGACTTCATGGTACCACGTCCTGAAATTCAGGCGGTGGTCGTTACGGAGTCGTTGGAAGTATTACGCGCCAAATTTATTGAGACGGCACATTCTAAGTTGCTTGTTTATAGGGAGACGGTGGATCATGTTATTGGCTTTGTACATCATAGTGATTTATTCCATTCACCGAAGAACATTCAACAGATTCTTCGGCCGGTATTATTCGTAAACGAGGCATTGCAGGCGCATGATATGTTGCGTAATTTCATACAAGAACGTAGAAGTTTGGCGGTAGTTGTAGATGAGTTTGGCGGAACAGCTGGTATGGTTACCATTGAGGATGTATTGGAGCAAATAGTAGGTGAAATTGAGGATGAGTTTGATGTAGAAGACCAGACAGAGCAGGTGTTGGGCGATAAACACTATCGTTTTTCTGCTCGATTGGAGGTAGATTATTTGAATGAAAAGTATCCTGAGTTAAACATTCCTGAGGGTGAATACTCCACCTTAGGTGGATATATATTGCATGCGGCAGAAAGAATACCCTTTGAAGGAGAAAGCTTGGTATTTGAGAGTTTTCATATGGTGGTTAAGAAGACTTCCGGTGCAAGAATTGAGGAAGTTGAGCTGCGTGTAATTGCCGAATTGGAGTAATTTTTTGCATTTTTTCCAAATTTCGACGGAGTTCAACGATTCGCAGCGGTTGAACCATTTTATTTACGTAATATTGATTTTTCTACCTCGTTATGAAGCATTTAGGATTTTTTAACCGATTCTTTTTCTTGAGTTTTATGTTGGCTGTATTTTGTAAACAAAACTCCTTAAAAGCAGAAATTACTTTCTTTACAAAGCAACAGCGTGAAGTATTTGATAAAGCGAAAGTTTTAGATAATGCATTATCTATAGTGGTTAAACCTAAAGATACAATGAATTTAAAGGAGGTAAAATTGATGAATGATTATTACCGATGGGAATTAACAACCAATGCTACGTTGGCGTTATCGAGATTTGCGGGAAATACAACTCGGAGTTTGGACGACGATCCGTATATGCTCATGATCAGAAAATTTGACCGACTGTATAATGATTCTGGTTATTTAGTTGGAAGTGTTGGTGATTCGCAAGGGGTAGAAAAACCATTGCGTAGGCACAATTGGAGATTGGGATACAATGGGTACGTAGGTACTTCCATTGATGCATTAACAGGAGCAACGCGAGAAACGGAGGATAGCAGGCATTCCGTAATAATTGGACGAGAATGGCGTAAAGTGTTGGATAGAGATTTTTACATTTTTGGAGGTATGGATGTACGTGTATTTTACATATTAAATCAATCAACTACAACTACTAATAATGATTTCGGCATGATAAATACTACCATATCCCATCGTTCTGAGACGGGTGGAGGTTTTGATGTTTTTGGTGGTTTAGGTTACCGAATAAACAAAAGACTTTCTGTTTACACAGAGAGTATTTTGATGTTTCAGGGAAGTCAAATCGATCGTTATTTTGAATATAATTCCTCGAGAACTGTGTTGGAATCTACTCAGAAACTGGGCTTTAAACCCATGGTGCCTGTTTCATTGTTTGTTAGCTATAGTTTTTAAACGAAGATGAAAAAAGGTATTTCATTAGTAATTTTTGGATTATTTGCTATTTGTGGCGTACAGAGAATATACGCTCAATCGGCCAGTGGAACGTTAAGTAAGGATACGACGAAGATTAAATCTACTTCAGTGGATGAATACGAGCAGATTTTGCAAAAGAAACGAGAGTCTTCCAATAGCGCTGCAGAGCAAACACCTGTAAAAAAAGATACGATTCGCAAGGTAGTTGTTGTAAAGAGCAATAATCCTCAGGTAGTACCCGCGGGATTGGTGGTAATTAAAAAGCCGGTGTTAATTAAAGAGAATTATGTAGGATTCAATACTGCACCGATGTTAAATCAGTTTGTACCTTTTAATGCATTGGATCCGTCTAAACAGTTGGTGAGTGTAAACTTTAGACGATACACGAATAACAAAGGATACCGATTGGGGTTGGGTTCTAATTTGGAGGTAGATGGTGATATTCAGAGTTTTGCATTTAAATATGATCAAGATAAACGAAGGCAGATATCTCAGAAGATGTTGTACAATGTGGGTTATGGTTTTGGCTTTGAGTATTTCGAAGATTTAACCGAAGGCAACGGATTCTTTTTCGGAATCAATGGTTTTGCCGATGCAATTTTTGCGATACATTGGGGAGTAGAGTATCAAGTAAATCCGATGATTTCACTTTCTACCGAGGCTTCATGGCAATTGCGTTTAGGAACATCCGGAGGAATGCGGATTGTTCCACCGTTGGCAATATTTGCAAATATTAAGATTGATAAGTTAATGAAGTAGGGACAGAAGTCCTTTTTGATTTACGGTAGTTGCAATTTAAAAGAGATTGTTAAACCTGTAACCTCGAATTGAATAAGTAACTTTCTAATTTTGCTACCGTTGGTGCTTGTTATCAATATTGTATCGTTTTCTTATCTGAAGTTTTGGTGCCAATAATTCCATATCCTTTTGGCACATTGGTAAATAATGGATTGGGTAGTTGAGTTACCGATTGTTTTTGCCATAAGTGAGCGGCTTCTGTATTTAAGTAATTGTATAAAGCCTGCGATAGGTTTTCCAATTTGATTTCAACACTAATTGTTCTTTCAATAGTATTGGCAGGCCAAGGTTTTAGATTGTGAAATTGAAATTTTGCGTTTACGCCATTAAAGATCTCGTCTGAAAATAAGATGGATTTATTGGTGTAACTGTTATAAGTATTTCGGATAAAGGGTAACTCGTTTCCGTCTATGCGCATGATTTCATACAGTATTTGGCTATCCTTTGGCGTTGATGCTCCGGGGCTATATGAAAATCGGATAAATTGTCGTTTAGCAATAATCTGGTACCAATTTTTATCAATTGCTGAATCCCTGAAACGAATAGTAAAAACTTGAGTTTTTCCGATTCCTGGTACAATAGCGGTTGAGGTATCAACCGATTGGATCGCAATGGCGGCTGGAACTTTGTCGGCCACTGTAAAGGTATCGAGGATTCCTTGGTAGGTAAATAAAAAGGAATCTCTTGGCTTGAGAGTGCAATTCCACAGAAAGGTGCCGGGCTCAAAAAAGTTAAAATGTTCGGTGTTGGTATTTTTAGGATTTTGGACTCGAATAGCTATGGCGGTTTCTAAAAAATGCGGTTGAGTAATACCCGTGGCTCTTGTGCAATAGGCGACTATTGACTCATTGGGTTCAAGGATAACTTTGACCACTTGACCCTCCGGTGCTTGGTTTTGAATAGGTACTACGTAATTATTATCGCAACTTGACAGCATCAAGCAGAAGCAAACAATTATATATAGGTACCAGTTTTTCAAAATTTTAGGCTGTAACTAATTTGGGGTAATAATGGTAGTAAACTTGTTTGTATGAAGGCTCTGTTACCATTGTTATCGTAACCAACATTAATAAAAAATGGATTTTTTCGATTGTACAAATTGTAAACACCAGCACTGAAAGTATGTGTGAATCGATGTTTATTCCATGTCCATTGAGCATTGACATCTAATCTATGGTTAGCCAGACTTCGTGCGTTATTTCGATCGCCATAAATTAGAATTTCTTGCAATGGGTTATCAGGTGTGGGAGACAAATAGGCACCGATTGGAAGTGTGTAAGCAAATCCGCTGTTATACACCCAATTAGCAGCTAAGCGAAAAGAGTTGCTAATTTCGTATATACCAACGAAATATAAATTATGACGTCTGTCATACCGCGCTGGGAAAGCCTTTCCATTATTAAGTTCTACAAAAGTTCGAGTGTTATTCATGAAGGTATAGCTGGCCCAGCCAGTAAATTTCCCACTGATTTTTTCCAATAAAAATTCGGCACCTTGCGTATTACCAGCACCTTGTGTAACGGTTTCTTCCCAATTTAAAATGGAAGAAAGGTAAATGGAATTGTCTTTATATTCTAAAAGATGTTGAAATTTCTTTAGGAATAACTCCGTGCTAAATTGCCATTTGGCTTGAGTGTGGGTGTATCCTAAAGCAAATTGTTGTGCCGATGATGGTTTAAATTTCGTAGTAGAAGGCACCCAAATATCGGACGGTAGGCCGATGGCTATATTGTTGAGTAGGTGGAAAAATTGGATATTCTGTGATGCGGATATTTTCAACCAATGTTTGGGGTTGAAGCGGTATCGTATGCTTGCACGTGGTTCAGGTAAGAGATAAAATTGTTTGTCGCCCATGTTGAAGTAACTTCCTCGAATTCCCATATCAATAAATAGATTTTTGGATGGGGAGTAAAGAGAATGCAGGTACCCTGTGAATTCAGGTGTTTGTACTTGTTTTTCGCGATAGATAATATTTCGATCTATACTGTCAATTTTAGTTATTATCTGTCTGTTTCCTGGATCAAATTGGTGTAGAATCGCTTCGGAACCTATTTTAATGGTAAGGGCGGGTGAAATTCGTTTTTCGATTTTTAATTTAGCAGCGAGATCTTGAATACTATTACTGGTTTTATAGGCCGAATAGTTGTAAATATTTGATATTGTGTCTGATTTAAATCGAGCGGAATAGGTGTAATCGTTAAAAATTGTGTAGCCGTAGGTTGTAGTGTACGCATTGAAAGTAATCCGATTTCTAGGATTTGGAGATAATTCCCATTTTAGTGCAATTACGTTATTTCCCCAATAATTACTTTGTTCATTTCGTTGTGCGATGTAGGCATCTTTTTTTTCTGTCCCATTGCTGTTTATGAATGAAGCGCGATCTAAATTCTCGAAAGCGGAAAAGGTTAAAACACTTTTTGGAGAAAACCGATGGATTAACTTAACATTGATATCATGAAAGGTGTAGTTGTTTACGCTGTTGGAATCGTTTTTTAAAGCATTGGCAATGGGTTGTGCCATAAAATCGAGCAAGGAAGTTCTGGCGGCAAAGACAAAGGTGGTTTTATTTTTAATGAGTGGGCCTTGTAATTGGATTTTAGCTGACATTACACCTAAACTCATACTGCCTGACAATCGGTTAGGGTTTCCATCCAAACTCTGAACATTTACAGCACTTGACAATCTTCCGCCGTATTCTGTGGGTAGGGTACCGCGAAAAAGTTGGGCACTTTTTACAACATCAGAGTTAAAGGTTCCAAACAATCCGTAGAGATGGTAAGGGTTGTAAATGGGTACATCGTCTAATAGGATTAAATTTTGGTCTGGAGATCCCCCACGTACGTACATTCCTAGCATTCCTTCGGATCCACCTACAACCCCTGGGTTCATACTTAGGGCTCTTAAAACATCGGATTCCCCGAGCAGGGCAGGCATCTTCGCCAATTTATTACTGCTAATATTAAATTGATCACTAAAACCTTTGGATACAGCGGTTATCGGGATACCTTTACTAGTGTTTTGGTTGATTTCGATGGTTGGTAGGGGTTGAGATTTGAATTTTAAAGGAATCTCTAATACATAGTCTCGTGCTTCGATCAGTGTATCGGTATAGGGGTCAAATCCATCGTAATAAACAGACAAGATGAGTGTGTCATTTTCGAAGGGTAATTTGAATACTCCAAAATCATCGGATAAACAAAATCGACCATTTTTTAGGTTACTAACATAAGCTTTCACTAAGCGTTCTTTGCTTTCTTCATCGATAACACGACCCGATACTGTATATTTTTTAATGTAGTTGGGAGGCATCAATTCCTTTAATATCACCGAACCATTGAAGAGTTCGTAATCAATTCCATATTGGTTTAAAAAATCAGAAAGAGCGATGGACGCTCGTATGTTCTGATAGTTAAAATTGATTGATTTATTGCTCGGAATTAGTGCAGTATTATATTGAAAAGTTGTACCTGTTGCTTGTTCGAACTGTTGGAGCGCTTGTTCGAAATTATATCCTGAATAACGTACTTTGATAGAACGATTTAACGGATTTTGGGCTACAAGGTTGGCAGTAATTAGACAAAATAGGCTAATAATGATTCTTAAGGTTGATCTAGTAAAAAGCAACATGAAAATCCGCAGCAATAAATCGGCCTTAATTGGTCGATTAATAGAGGATTTCATTAGGCTAACGGCGAGCAAGGTTGTTGTTGGGAAAGAGATTTTTATTTGGTGCCGGGGTTATTATCGGCGTAGCTAAACACTTTTTTTAAAAGATCCGTATTTCTGTTAGTTAATGAAGATCGCAAGTTATTTTCTCTTTCGGTTATTTCTGTGAACAACGCGGTGGTTGCGAGGTCTGTTACGTAGCCATCAAGATCGGGATTAATATCTGATGATAGCCCGAGTAAAAGTTTATTTTTATTAATTGTTGAAATAATGGGTTTCCAATAATTGGTAATGGAAACGGCATCGAGGGCCTGTTTTACTTCGGGTTTGAATGCGGCGGTTAATTGGGATTTGGTTGTACTGGAAAGATAACTGGTTGCTGCTCCATTACCCCCGGTAAGAATTTTCATAGCATCATTGAATGACATAGAAGTTATTGCGTTTACAAAGATGGGGGATGCTTTTACCATGGCATTTTCGGCCCCTCGATTCATGGCTTCAATGGCTTTGTCCAATTCTTTTCCGATGGCGGCATTTAGCAGTGCATTTCCTCTAATTTTTTGTTCTACGTTTTTTACTTCGGGAGGTAGCGGTATCATCCGCATTGGATTTTGATAGAAGGCTCCGGCAGTATTTAAAGCAGAGACACCAGCGCTCACTCCTTGTTTCAGGGCTTCTTTTAAACCGTTGGCGGCTTCATCTTGGGTAAGTGCAGGGATTGCAGGTTTTGTTGCTGCCATTTGTGTTGCTTGTTTGGCTGCGTTTTCCAGTTGAGCCACGTTAATATTGCCGCAAGAATTTACTAAAAGAGCGGTTAAGATTACTGCATTAAGGGAAATATAATTATTTGATACTTTCATAAAAATTGAATTTTTGGGTATTTGTTTTTGGTTTAAGTTAAATTTCTCAAACCTAAACGAATTTCGCTTAAAAGAATCAAGTTTTAGACCAATTCTAACAATTTGTGGATGTTTTGCAGAACGCGATCGAAATCAGTTACTTTGCAGAGATTATTTTTTAATTAGGAATGTACGAATTTCACGGCGATAAACGATATTATTTCAACATGACAAAGCAAGTAACGGTAAAGCATATTTTGCCGTATTTGCAGCGGCATTGGAATTTCCCCTCTGGTATGCGTGTATTAGAAATTGGATGTGGTGAGGCAGGAGTTTTACAGGCATTTACAGATTTGGGATATTCTTGTACAGGTATAGAATTGGAGGAAAGCAGATTAGAATACGCTCGTGAATATATGCGAGATGAATTATCATCCGGAAAGGTTCAATTTTTGAATAAAGATATTTACGATGTTGATCCTGAAAAGGATTTAGGCAGCAAGTTTGATTTAATCTTGCTCAAAGATGTAATTGAACACATTCCTCATCAGGAGAAATTCATGCCTCAGTTGCAGCGTTTTCTTAATCCCGGCGGAGTGGTGTTTTTTGCATTTCCCCCTTGGATGATGCCTTACGGTGGACATCAGCAGGTCTTACCCGGTAAAATCGCTAGCAAACTGCCTTATTACCATTTACTTCCTGGAAAATTGTATCCTTGGACCTTGAAACTCTTGGGTGTAAATGCCAATGGTATAGCCACCATGGAAGAAATTCGTAGCACAGGAATCAGTATTGAGCGGTTCGAACGGATAGTAAAAGACAGTAAATTTCAGGTTACGCATAGGCAATTCTATTTGTTTAATCCTATTTATGAATACAAGTTTGGGATAAAGCCGAGATTGCAAATGGGATTGCTTACAAGAATTCCTTGGTTACGAAATTTTGTAACGATGGGTATGTATTATATTGTAAGCGCTAAAAATCATTAGGAAATAATAGACAAACCGACTACTTTTGCTAATCAGGTGGTATTATGAGACATTTAAAAACCCTTTTATTAATCGGTGTTGTATGTTTATCTGCAACGCAAGTGGAAGGCCAGTCTAAGAAGCGTTTCAAGGGCAAGCCCATTGAGTTTGGCGTAGCATTAGGGGCATCCAATTACTTGGGTGATTTAACGCCTTCGATTGCTGTAAATGAGTCTCATTTGGCGGGTGGATTGCTTTGCCGATTTAACTATTCTGATTTTATCACATTGCGCGGTAATGCAACTTTTGGACAGATTTCAGGAGATGATAAAAACTATAGTTCGGATGCTTTCCGTCAGCGTAGAAATTTGAATTTTCGTAGCAATATTGTTGAGTTCAGTGGGGTAATCGAATGGAATATTGCGGGTTTTGGAGAAACAACGCGTGAGCGTCCAGGAAGTCCTTTTTTATATGCAGGGTTAGGAGTATTCAAATTCAATCCAATGACGAAATTTGAGTACATGCCTACCAAGACATTAAATGGAGTTCCAATTCATGATCCCCAATTAAAGCAATTTGACGGCAAATGGATTGAATTGCAAGTATATGGAACGGAAGGTCAAGAAACTACCAAGTATAACGAACGGAGAAGATACTCATTGACGCAAGTGTGTGTTCCGGTGGGCTTCGGTTATAAAAAACAGTTGGATGAGTTTTGGGCAGTTGGTTTGGATATGGGCGCTAGAATAACTTTTACCGATTATTTGGATGATGTTAGTTTGACGTACGTTGAAGATCAAATTGTAGGTGGTAATAATGGTTTATTAGCTGCGGCATTGGCCGATAGAGGACCGGAACTGGGGTATGAGCGTTTTTACAACGGAGATCCACGTGGTACTTCAAAGGCTAACGACATGTATTTGTTTTTGAATTTAACTGTAACCCGTAAAATAGTTGGCGGAAAGACAGTTTGTTTTCAGTTTTAATACTAAATTATCGTAACTAAAATAAACGAAAACAACGTGTTTTCGCGTTATTGATTATTGATTATTTTGATTGCAATTCAACGCACAACCACATTAACAAGAATTTGGCTTTTCAAGTCCAATTTTTTGTCGTTGTTGCTGTTGGGATTTGCTTTGTTGGGTAATCACAATAAGGTAGTAGCACAAAAATACTTTTCTGGAAGAAACGAATTTGGAATTGGTTTTGGCGTTTCTAATTACTATGGAGATTTAAGTTCGGGTTCGCGCTTTGAATTTAACACAGCACATTTTCATCCGTCGGCAGCCATTTTTCAGAAATATAATTTCAGCAGTTATTTTTCATTGCGCAATCAGCTTAGCTTTTTGGAAATTAGCGGTACATCGAAGGGAATAGCTGGGTTGGCGTATCAAAATTTGAATTTCAAATCCAAGATTTACGAATATTCTCCATTAATCGAGTTTAATCTACATCCGTTTGGCACTAATATTCGGGATGGTTGGGCCACTCCTTACGTATTAACTGGACTTTCTTTTTTTCGATTTGACCCCACAAAAATTGACAATGAGGATATCCGCTTAAGGAATCTAAATACTGAGGGTCAAAAAAAGTCATATAGTCTGTTGCAAGCCTCTTTGCCACTAGGAGTAGGAGTAAAGATGATGTCACCACCTCAACGCGGCAAAGGCTCAGTAATTGTTGGGCTTGAGGTTTTATGGCGAAAGACATTTACCGATAATTTAGATGACGTAAATAGCAGTTATGGGGATTATAAATCGATGAAAGAAAACCAGGGATTATCATCGGCAGAAAATGGGCATGCTCAGGTTCAAGAAGGCAATCCAGTCTTACCTACGGGAACGATGCGAGGGGATACTCATTTAAAGGATTGGTATTATTTTGTAGGTTTCAGCATATCGTATCGATTTACGCCGTTAATTTGTAGATAAATTGATCTTCTTGTGTCTGTTACAACTTCTTTCGCTAGCCAAATAAAAAAAGATAGGATTCCCGAACATGTTGCTATCATCATGGATGGTAATGGCAGGTGGGCGAAGAAAAAAGGTCATTTACGAATTTTCGGACATAAGCATGGTGTAGGAGCGGTTAGGAATGCCTTGGAAGCTGCGGTAGAGATAGGAGTTAGGTATTTAACGGTATACGCATTTTCTACGGAGAATTGGAGTAGGCCTCGGATTGAGGTAAATGCCTTGATGGAATTGTTGGTGGATACTATCGAGAAGGAGATTCCAACCTTTATGGAAAATGGTATTCAGCTTCAGGTGATTGGAAATGTAGATCAATTGCCGGGTACTTGCCAAGCTCAATTAGAGCGCGCCATGAAAATTACGGAGAACAACAATAAGTTGACGTTAATCTTGGCGTTGAGTTATTCTGGTAGATGGGATATAATTGAGGCGGTAAAAAAGATCTCTGAATCGGTTAAGGCCGGTGAGTTACAGCCAGAAGACATCAATGAGTCTGTACTCAATACGGCATTAAATACGGCTAAGTTTCCCGATCCTGATTTACTGATACGCACCAGTGGAGAGCAACGAATAAGTAATTTTTTATTGTGGGAAATTGCTTATTCGGAGATTTATTTCACTCCCGTATTGTGGCCGGATTTTACCAAGGACGATTTTTATAGGGCAATCATCGATTTTCAGGGTCGAGAACGCCGATTTGGAAAAACAAGTGAGCAAATTGCATAAGTGTTTAAGACATTCAAACATATTGGGTTAGTTATTTTAACTTCGTTTTCGTTAACGATGGGGTATTCGCAGCGATTGGCGGACAGTACTTATCGCAATGCGGAGGCCATAGCCTATGATTTTATTGAGCCAAAAGAATACGTTATCCGAAATATTCAAGTTAACGAAGTGAATGGCAGACCGGTGATGAAATCGCAGGTAATCTTCTTTTCGGGATTATCGATCGGTCAACGAATAAAAGTCCCAGGAACGGACATTTCAAAAGCCATACAAAATTTGTGGGCAAGAGATTATTTCCGTGATATACAGGTGTATTTATTGCCGTTGGAAGGGGAGGAGGTTATTGTTCAATTCCGAGTTCAGGATCAACCCAGATTGAATGGACATCGATTTATTGGATTAACCAATGCTCAGGCGAAAACATTGAAAGAAGAGGTTGATTTAAAAAAGGGAATGTATATCAACCCAAATTTAATCAATCGGTCTATCGAAAAAGTTCTGAAATATTACCGAGAAAAAGGGTATTACGGTGTACAGTGTACGATAGATAGGAAACAGGCTTATAATAAAGATTCTTCGGAGATGGTAGGATTTGAAAACTTTGATTTTCAAATTATTAAGGGTCCGAAGGTAAAGGTGTATGATTTTTATTTTCACGGTAATGAGTTGGTTTCGGATAAAGAATTGCGTTCCAAGATTAAAGGTGTAAAACGGAGTTTTCAGAAAATCAATATTTTCAAATCGTCTAAATACATCGAGTCTAAGTTTGCTGAGGAACGAGATAATATCATTAAGTATTATTTGAGCAAAGGGTACCGCGATGCCCGTATTATTACCGATAGTGTACAGTTAATTAGCGATAAGCATTTGGTTGTGCATGTAAGTTTGTTTGAGGGCAGTGAATATAGAATACGAAATATTACGTGGAAAGGTAATATGAAGTACAGTACGGGTTTGTTGGATACGATCCTAAATATCAAAAAGGGCGATATTTTCAATCAGTCTTTATTGGACGAAAAATTAAACAATCCGGGTGGACAAGGTGGATACGATGTACAGAGCATGTACATGGACGATGGTTACCTGTTCTTCCAATTGATGCAGGTTGAGACGGGTGTATATAATGATAGCATCGACTTGGAAATTCGAATCAATGAGGGTCCTCGTGCTACGATAGCTTCTGTAACGTGGAAAGGAAATACCAAAACCAGTGACCGAGTGATTCAGAGGGAGATTCGTACGAAGCCCGGAAATACGTTCTCGAGAACGGATATTCAGCGCACGATGCGGGATTTGGCGGCATTGAATTTGTTTGATCCTGAGAAGTTGGGGGTAGATCCTAGGCCAAATCCGGAAGACGGAACCGTGGATATTGTTTATACATTATCCGAAAAGCCAAGTGATCAAATTGAATTAAGCGGCGGATGGGGCGGCGGCGGATTCAATCCGATGCTGGGTTCATACAATACCAATCCTTCCTTGATAGGAACGGCGGGTATCATGTTGAATAATTTTAGCAGAAGAAAACTAACTCGACCTGAAACATGGAATCCAGTTCCAACGGGTGATGGTCAGAAATTGAGTTTACGTGCTCAAAGTAGTGGTCCAACGTATCAAGGTTACACATTGGGTTATACCGAACCTTGGTTTGGAGGAAAGAAACCCAACACGTTGAGTATTGCATTATTTCATCGTGTAAACGGGTTCGACTTTTTACCCAAGGACCATCCCAATCACCGAGCCTTTTTTAACACAGGAATTGAGTTAAGCTATGCGAAGCGATTGAAGTGGCCAGATGACTTCTTCAATTTGCAATATGCATTAAGCTTTCAGCGCTATCGTATGCAGAATATGGACGGAAGCATGTACAGTTTCCCTGCAGGATTTAGTGGTGTTAGTTATAATCCAACATTCTCCGTTGTTTTGGTAAGAAACTCCATTAATGAACCCATTTATCCTACATCCGGAAGTAATGTAACATTAACGGCTCAAGCCACACCTCCATTTAGTTTATTGAGCAAATTGGATTATTCGGAATTATCACCCAACGAAAAATATAAATGGGCGGAATATTATAAGTTAAAAGTTGATGCCGAATGGTTCACCCCGATTTACAAGAAAATGGTGTTAATGACCCGTGCCAAATTTGGTTATTTGGGCATGTATAACCGGGATTTGGGTACAACGTTCTTTGAGCGTTTCCGTGTAGGTGGAGCAGGTATGTTTGGTTTTAATTTAGCTGCGATGGAGATAGTTTCACAGCGGGGTTACGATAACTTTACCATTTCGGATGCAGCTATGGGCAACCAGTCAGGTGCTCCAATTTATAACAAGTTCACCATGGAATTACGTCAGGCGATAACCAATTCCCCAACAGCTACGGTGTATGCCTTGGCTTTCTTAGAAGCTGGTGATGCATGGAGTAGCATGTTAAAATACAATCCTTTTGAATTAAAACGTGCGGCTGGCGTAGGTATTCGATTATTCATGCCGATGTTTGGTTTAATTGGGTTGGATTGGGCGTATGGGTTTGATTATCGCAATGTACCTGGTAGCAGCAGTAAGCCAACGCAAATCCACTTCTTTATAGGACAGCAGTTCTAGTGATTTGCTGCCAGCGAACGCAATAATGTGGTCTTTTCCCTTTTGGGTGATTTCTGTTAAATAGTGAACGAGTTTGTATGGATATGTTAATCCATAAAGATAAGGCTTTGGAGGTTAACCGTGTTAGAACGGTGGTTAAATTGGCTAATTAAAAATCGAATTTTATACCTTGTGCTAAGGGCAACGAAGAACCATAATTGATGGTATTGGTTTGTCTACGCATATAAGCCTTCCAAGCAT
>CAZKOM010000003.1:33927-44008 GCA_964554385.1 uncultured Flavobacteriaceae bacterium
CACTTTCTCTTCCGCCTCCGGTTTCTTTTTCACCGCCAAATGCGCCTCCAATTTCCGCACCGGAAGTACCAATATTTACGTTGGCAATACCGCAATCGGAACCTCTTACCGAAAGAAAGGCTTCGGCTTCTTGTAAATTATTGGTAAAAATTGCGCTGGACAATCCTTGTTTTACCTTGTTTTGGATGGCTATGGCTTGATCTAAATCTTGGTATTTTAGTAAATATAAAATGGGCGCGAAAGTTTCTTCTTGTACGGTGTTCATATTTGGAGACCCTTCACAGATAGTTGGAACAACATAGCAACCGCTTTCGTATTGGTTTCCCATAAGCACTTTGTTTCCATAAAGAACAGTTCCACCTTCGGCTTGTAGATTGCTTATTGCATTTTGGTAGTTCCTTACGGCATCTGTGTCTATGAGAGGCCCAACATGATTGGATTGATCCAAAGGATTACCAATTTTCAACTGGGCGTATGCCTTACACAATTTTTCTTTTACAGTTTCGTAAATGGATTCGTGGATGATGAGTCTACGAGTTGTGGTACAACGCTGTCCAGCAGTACCCACGGCTCCAAATAAGATCGCGATTATTGCCATATCCAGATTCGCTTCTGGAGTTAATATAATAGCATTGTTACCACCTAATTCTAAAATGCTTTTACCCAATCGAGCGGCAACTTTCACAGCTACTTCCTTACCCATTCGGGTGCTACCGGTGGCACTTACTAGGGCAATTCTGTGATCGGTACTCATGGCTTCGCCTATTGTCCTATCACCCTGAATTAAAGAAAAGATACCTTCGGGTAACTGATTGTTTATCAATACTTGTTTAAGTATATGTTGCACTGCAGCGGCACTTGCTGGAGTTTTTTCGGAGGGCTTCCATATGCAAACATTTCCACAAATGGCGGCTAACATTGCATTCCAACTCCAAACTGCTACAGGGAAATTAAAGGCACTGATGATTCCAACAATTCCAAGGGGATGCCACTGTTCGTACATACGGTGATTGGGTCTTTCGGAGTGCATGGTTAAGCCGTGTAACTGTCTACTTAGTCCCACCGCAAAATCGCAGATGTCGATCATCTCTTGCACTTCACCCAATCCTTCTTGTAGGCTTTTACCCATTTCGTAACTCACTAAGGCACCGAGATTATCTTTGTGTTTTCGAAGTTCATCGCCAATTTGTCTTACAATTTCTCCTCGTTTTGGAGCAGGCATATTGCGCCATGTGAGGTAAGCATTTTCGGCACTTTCAACTACCGTGTTCCATTCTTTTTCGGTTGATAAGGAAACGGAAGTTATCGGTTTACCATCCACAGGAGATTGAATAATTCTGGTAGGATTTGAATCGGCAATAATCCATTGGACACCGGTGCAAGCTGCTGCTAGTTTATTGCTAATTTGAAAGGATTCTAAAATTTGCTGAATGTTTTGCATGTGAAATGGGATTTTGGGAGTTCCTTAATTCAAAGATAGTTAATCTTTGCGCATAACGAGATAAACGCCGGTAAGTGAGAGTAGGAGACCCACTATCATGTTCCAACGTATGGGTTCTTGATCAAATAAGCCCCAAGCAACGGCAACAACGGGTATAACGAAGGTGTTAGTGGAGGCTACCAAAGCGGTTGTGTGTTCAATTAAATAATTAAACAACATCATGGAAATGGCACTACCGATGACACCTAAAATCGACATAAAACCGAGGGCTTTCCAGGCTTGAGTATATTGCAATAGTAGTTGTGGATCGGTTGGTTTGTGGAATGGGTTTCCATTAGGCCAACAGTGCAGAATATCGGTTTTGTACAATACAAAAGCATATGCGATTCCCATAAAAAAGAAAGGGAAAGCGGTTTTTGCCATAGGAGGAATATGGGCTAATCGTGTTTTGATTAAATTAATGTTGTACCCATACAATAATGAGCCGCCCAAACCCATAAATGCTCCGGCAAGGTTAATGGACATATCTTTATTTCCGAGAAAGGTAGGCCCTAGTAAGAAAATAGCTCCTATGATTCCAGATGCAACTCCAAGGATGCCGTTTTTATTGATAACACTTTTAAATATTAGGGCACCTACAATTAGGGTAAATACCGGGGTAAAGGCATTGAGAATACCGGATAAACCGGAGGGAATTAATGTGCCGGCGGTAGAAAACAAAAAAGCGGGAATGGCATTGCCTACAAAGCCCGTAATAACAAGAAAAAAATAGTCTTTGGTTGAAATGAGCTTTTGTTGATTTTGGTTAACGGATTTACTTCCAAACGCATAACGATAAACCCAAGGACTAAGAAAAATACCGGCTAGAAAGAGTCGTAGTCCGGCTACTTGTATCGGAGTAAACACCTCTAAGCCTCGTTTCATCAAGATAAAAGAGCTGCCCCAAATGGAGCCAAGAAGGATAATTAAAAACAGGGGTAGCCAGCTGAATTTCACGATTGCAAAGGTAGGTTACGCTTAGGGTTTTTATTCAGGTGTTTGGTTTAGGAAATTGAATTGTGGAAATTTGTAGAATATGCAAATGATTTCATCATCAGAAAAGTTATGTTGGCGGTTGATTCGATTGACTTGCTTTTCGTTGGTGTTATTCCATGGATTGATTTCGGGTTTCGGTGATTTACAAGCTCAAGGATTGGGAGAGATAATAGCGGAGGAACCGATAGGTTGCGAGGAATCAATATGTAAGCAACGATTGATTTTTTCGGCAAAACGAGGGGTTCAGGGTCGCTCCAATTCTGGAGTTAAACATGGGTATCTAATTGATTATAATCGATTGCAGCTTTGGGTAAACCCTCGCGTTGGATCCACGTTGCGCGGGATTACGAAATTTGGGGTAACGGTACTGGGTGACCGGGATTCATTGGGGTTTGATTTGGTTTCTGGTATGCAGGTAGATTCTGCTTGGGATAAATCGGGCAGATTATCCGTTTTACGATTTGGTAATGGCGGTTATGTTACCAAACCTGGGGGTTGGACGGGTGGAAGTAGGGATTCATTTTGGGTTGCCTACAGCGGAAATCCGGTAAATGGTGGTGGATTTGGATATTATGTATTAGATAATCATAAAACGGGTCCGGTGATTCATACATTGAGTCAGCCGTATGGTGCCCAATTTTGGTGGGCTTGCAAGCAATCTTTGCATGACAAGATCGATTCTTTGGATGTTGAAGTAGTAACGGATACGGGGTTGCGAGTAGCGAGCAACGGAATGTTGGTAGTAGAAGAGGCTGTAGACGCGGGTAAAAGTATTCGTTATGTATGGAAGCATCGGTATTCAATTCCTACCTATTTGGTGGCGGTTGCAGTTACCAACTATGCTCGTTTTTCGGATACAGTAACATTTATTGATGGCAGACGAATGCCAGTGGAGAATTATTGCTTTCCTCAATTTTTGAGTACTTGGCAGCGGGATGCCAAAGGCATTCTGCCGCAATTGAGGATGATGGATAGTTTATTTATTCCCTATCCATTTGATAAGGAAAAGTATGGCCATGCTCAGTTTACTTGGGGCGGGGGAATGGAACATCAGACGATGAGTTTTATGGTGGATTTGGGTTGGGATTTGATGGCGCACGAGTTGGCCCATCAGTGGTTTGGGGATTATGTAACTTGTTCTAACTGGGGGGACTTGTGGTTAAATGAGGGGTTTGCAACGTATATAAATGCATTAGCGCATGAGTTTTTGCGTGGTGATAAGAGCTTTACGGATCGATTAAAGGGGATGCGAGATGATGTTACTTCACGCGATTGGGGTAGTGTTTATGCCAGGGATACATTGAATGTTGGGGTGTTATTTAGTGGTCGATTAACTTATAATAAAGGAGCTTGGGTGTTGCATATGTTGCGGGACAAGGTTGGGGATTCCGTGTTTTTTGGGGCTTTACGGAAATATTTAATTGGAAGAGGCCGGGGCGATGGCTTTGCAGATCAAGATGATTTCCGAGGATATATGGAACGTGAGTTTGGCCATGGATTGGATACATTTTTTAATGAATGGATTAACGGGGCTGGTTTTCCGTATTTGAAGATTGATTGGAAACAACGTAAAGGCAAGGTGATGGTTAGGATTTCACAGCGTGCTTCAGATCCCAGTGTTCCCTACTTTCACATGCGGGTACCTATGTTATTCTGGGGAGAAGGAAAAACATTGGAGCGAGTGTTTTACTTGAACGATTCGGTTCAGGAGTTTGAATTTATTCCTGGTTTTGCAATGGCAGGTGCGGAATTTGATCCTAGGACACGGGTGTTGGCCAAGGCTCAAGTAGGTGGAATGAATTTAGATGCCTTACAGGAGGATGTATTTGCTATTATGCCCAATCCGGCCATTGGAAATCCTGTGGTTGTGGGAAGAAATAGAGGTAAGTTTGATGTAGAATTATTGGATGTTACCGGTAAGATTCTGTGGAAAGGCGAGGATGTTTCTGGTGGGGAATCTTATTTTTCAGTTCCTACCTTGGGCTTATCACCTGGTACCTATTTTATTAGGATAAACGATCAAAATTTCGTATATTCTCTTCGCTTTCTTAAACAGTAAGATTTGTGAAGTAGAAGATTGAACTAAACGTATTAATAATTTGTATATTTGATAGTTAATTTAAAAAATCATGAGTAATCGTTGGATAAAGAGTTTTTTTGGTGGACTAATGGCCCTAGGTTTTTCTATATTTATAAGTGCTTGCGAACCGGATCAACCGCCTCAGCCGCCAGCAAAAAAGGAAACTAAATTAACGTTAGACTTTCGAATGAAGTGGGAAGGGAAAGAGGCATTTATTCAAATTGGAGAGTACACAAACAAGTTTGGTGAGGTATTGCAAGTAGTTAATTTGAGTCAGATGATTAGCGACCTAGCATTAGAACGTGAGGATGGAACCTGGTTGGTATTGGGTGATGGGTTTCAGCATTTTAACATTTGGGGAGGAAGAACCAAGTTTGATTATGCCATTCCCGCTGGAAAGTATAAAGGGTTAAAGTTAAAAATGGGTTTGGATTACGATATTAATCATGGAGACCCAGCGGCTTGGCCTACCACGCATCCATTGAGCACAAATGTTACTAGTTTGCATTGGGGTTGGGCTGGTGGATATATATTCCAAGCCTTGGATGGACGATGGAAGAAAACTGGTGATGTTGATTTTACTAAGACATTTAGCTTTCATACTGCAACAGATAATTTCGTTCGAAATTTCTCCATGGCATATCCTACATCTGGTTCTGAAGTTTATTTTGAATTAAAAGAAGGTCAACAGTTGGTACTACCTTTGGAATATCATTTGGATCAGGTTTTGGGAAATCGCGAAATGGCCGCAGGCAGTGTTTCGCATAGTTCCGGGACCAACGAAGTAAAGTTAATGCAATCGTTGTTGGATGATATGACTAACAACAAGGCATTCCGTTTAGGTATAGTAGAATAAGTTATTGATTATGAAAGCATCGGTATTAGATTTAAGAAGGCTAGGTGGTTTGGTCTCACTGCTAATATTGTTGTTTTCTGTTAGTAGTTGCGAAGACAAACCTGTTGATCCCAGTAAGCCGGTTTTTAAAACCACGTCCGTAGATCCGGCGAGTATTTTTGATAAGCGACTAGGACCAATTCCTATATTACCTGCAGATAATCCATTTACAGAGGAAGGGATTTCATTAGGTAGAATGTTGTTTTATGATCCTATCTTAAGTATAGATAGTACCATTAGTTGTGGAAGTTGTCATAAACAGGAATATGCTTTTGCCGATGGTCCAGTGGCATTGAGTAGGGGTGTATTTGGATTGGTTACCCACCGGAATACGCCTCCAATCTTTAATTTGGCATACAATAAAAAGTTTTTTTGGGATGCGAGGCAGAATACGTTGAGGGAGTTGGTATTTGAACCGATTCAGGCGCACAATGAAATGGCAATGACTTTGCCAATGTTAGACAGGCGGTTACGCCGGTCTCCTATGTACAAGGATGCATTCTTGAAGGCGTTTAATGCGGAGCCTAACGTGTTTGATATGAGTTTGGCCATGGAACAATTTTTATTGAGCATTGTAAGTTATCGCTCTCGCTTTAACGAGTTTTTCCCTGGTAAGTTTTCTAAATTAACTCCGGAAGAAGGTCAGGGTGCATTGTTGTTCAATGCGCTGGTAGACTTTGATTTAGATGGGAATGTAACGGGAGCAGATTGTTTCCACTGTCATGGTGATAATAAAGCCCAAATTCAAGATCCTACGTTTGGTGGAATAGCCAATAACGGTTTGGATTTGGTATTTACCGATAAAGGATATGGTGGAATCACTGGAAGGGCTCAGGATATGGGTACCTTTAAAACTCCGTCATTATTGAATATCCAGGTAACAGGTCCGTATATGCACGATGGTCGATTTAAGACGTTGGATGAAGTAATTGATCACTACAGTGAAGGTGTGAAATTTAGTTCACCTAATTTAAATCCGATGATGTCGCACGAAGGCAAACACTTGAATTTAAAGCCAGCTCAGAAAGCAGCGTTAAAGGCATTTATGTTAAGTATGACAGATACGGCGTTCTTGAACGATCCTAGGTATTCGAATCCCTTTAAGAAGTAGGGAAAGCGGTAACATTTTGAAGAATAAGTAAATCAGCATCTTTGCAGAAGTAAGGTAAGCCGTGAAATTTTATTTTACGGTAGTGAGGGTTACAAACCGAAATACTGAATGAAGTGAAACAGTGAATGAAGCGAAATAGTGGTTGAAGCGAAATACTGGACGATGTATTAATAACCGAGAATAGGGCTGAGCCAGCGTTCTGCGGTTTGGGTATCTTGCCCTTTTGCCGTTGCATAGGCTTCTACTTGGTCTTTCGCAATTTTACCTAATCCAAAATATTTGCTTTGTGGATGGGCAAAATACCAACCGCTCACGCTGGCGGCGGGTAGCATGGCCATGGATTCCGTTAATGAAATACCTGCAGTTTCGGTTGCGTTTAGGATTTGGAAAAGGGTTTCTTTTTCGGTATGATCTGGACAGGCTGGGTAACCCGGTGCAGGTCGTATCCCTTGATATTTTTCGCGAATTAGATCTTCGTTGCTTATATTTTCTTCGGAAGCATACCCCCAAAATTCGGTTCGGATTTTTTGGTGTAATTTTTCAGCAAAACTTTCAGCTAATCGGTCGGCAATGGCTTTAGCCATAATGCTTTGGTAATCATCGTGGTCTGACTCAAATTTAGAAACAATTGCGTCCAAGCCAATTCCTGCAGTAACCGCAAAACCGCCGAGGTAATCAATGGCTTCATCAGCCAAGAAATCTACTAAACTTAGGTTGGGAATACCTCCTGCCATTTTCCTTTGCTGTCTAAGAAAATGAAAATGTTCTAAGGAATTCACTTGGTTTTGGGCATCTTCCACAGAAGGATATAGGATACAAGATTCACCGGATTTACGCGTTGGCAAAATGAACCATGCGCCTTTTGCCTTTAACGAATTATCTGCAGCAATGGTCTTTAGCAATGCTTGTGCGTCTGTTAACAATTTTTTTGCTTCAACACCTACAATCTCATCGTCCAGAATTGCAGGATATTGACCAGCTAATTCCCAAGTTTGAAAGAAGGGTGTCCAATCAATCGTATCAATTAACTCACGGATGGATAGTTCAATAGGGAAGATACCAATAGTTTTTGGTGTAACAATAGTTCCATCGTGAACCCAGCGATTTTCTTGGGCTTCGGTAAAGGATATTAGATCTTTAGCACTCTGTCTTTTTGCATGATTTTCAGCCAACAATTGGTATTCTTCTCGGATTTGTTGTTGGTATGTTGCGCTGTTTTCATCGCTCAACAAATTACTAACTACGGGTACGGAACGCGAAGCATCCAGTACGTGAATGGCCGGGAATTGGTATTCGGGGGCAATTTTAACGGCAGTGTGCATTCGGCTGGTAGTAGCCCCGCCGATTAACAACGGTATTTTCATTCCACGACGTTGCATCTCTTTTGCCACAAATACCATTTCGTCTAATGAAGGGGTAATTAATCCAGAAAGACCAATTACATCTGCACCCCAGGCATTGGCTTCTTCTAATATTTTATCGGCCGAAACCATTACACCTAAGTCTTTGATTTCGTAATTGTTACATGCTAAAACTACACCAACAATATTTTTACCGATGTCATGTACGTCACCTTTTACAGTAGCTAATAATACTTTTCCTTGTGCTTTTGCATTAGGATTGGCTGCTTTTTGCGCTTCTAAATACGGTTGTAAGTAGGCGACAGACTTTTTCATAACTCGGGCACTTTTCACCACCTGAGGTAAGAACATTTTACCGGCACCAAACAAATCTCCCACGTGATTCATTCCGTCCATTAATGGACCTTCAATTACTTTAAGGGGTTCACCGTATTTGGCTCTGGCTTCTTCGGTATCGGCATCAATAAACTCTGTAATGCCCTTTATTAGAGAATAACTGAGTCGCTCTTCTACGGAGGTATTTCGCCATGCTTGAGTTTCTTCAACTTTTTCTTCTTTTTTACCTTTAACCGTTTCGGCAAATGAAACCAATCTCTCGGTAGCATCTTCTCTGCGATTAAGTAAAACGTCTTCTACACGATCGAGGAGTTCTTTGGGAATCTCGTCATAGACTTCGATCATTCCCGCATTAACGATACCCATGTCTAAGCCGGCTTGGATAGCATGGTAAAGGAAGGCGGAGTGCATGGCTTCACGCACACGATCATTTCCGCGGAACGAGAAAGAAATATTGGAAATTCCGCCGCTGACACGGGCGCCGGGTAGATTGTTTTTAATCCATCGGGTGGCTTCAATAAAATCTACAGCGTAATTGTTATGTTCATCAATACCGGTGGCAACAGTTAAAATATTTGGATCGAAAATGATGTCGTTGGCTGGAAATCCGATGCTAATCAATAAGTCGTAAGAACGTTTACATACGTCGATTTTACGTTGATAATTATCGGCTTGACCGGTTTCATCAAAAGCCATTACAACCACTGCAGCACCGTAACGATGTACTTTTTTTGCCTTTTCAATGAACGCTTGTTCACCGTCTTTTAACGAAATTGAATTTACAATTCCTTTTCCTTGTAAGCATTTCAGTCCAGCTTCAATTACTTCCCATTTGCTTGAATCGATCATCACCGGAACTCGAGAAATATCAGGTTCTGAAGCAATAAGATTCAAGAAAACGGTCATGGCTTCTTTGGAATCCAACATTCCTTCGTCCATGTTTATATCGATAACTTGAGCTCCATTTTCCACCTGTTGGCGGGCTACGTCGAGTGCTCCGTTAAAGTCGCCAGAAAGGATAAGCTTTGCGAATTTTTTACTTCCAGTAACATTGGTACGTTCTCCGATATTTACGAAGTTTACGGAAGGCGTAACCACGAATGGTTCAAGTCCGCTAAGAAAAAGATAGTTTTGGTTCACCGTAAATTGTTGGATTAACGTAGGCTAGGGTATTTGCTGGGGTTGGCTTCATGCATCATACCGTACAACGCTTCAAACACGGAATCTACGGATGGTTTGGAGAAATAATCCCCGTCGGAACCGTAAGCGGGTCTGTGTTCTTTCGCTGCGATGGTAAGCGGTTGAGCATCAAGGTATTTGTAACCGCCCTGAACTTCCAATACTTGTTGCATCATGTACGAGGTGGCACCACCTGGCACATCTTCGTCTAAGAAAGCAATGCGATTGGTTGATTTCAGGTGCTCAACAATGGTATGATTAATATCGAAAGGTAAAAGAGTTTGTACGTCGATTAATTCTACTCGAATACCGTGATTTGCTAGTAATTCGATGGCTTCTTGTGCAATTCGAACGCAAGAACCGTAGGTAACTAAGGTAATATCCTCACCAAATTTCAGCACTTCAGGTACGCCTAAGGGTACGGTAAACTCGCCGATGTTGGTTGGCATTTTTTCTTTAATTCGGTAGCCGTTTAAACATTCTACAACCAAAGCGGGTTCGTCTGAACGGAGGAGTGTGTTGTACATACCCGCAGCTTGAGTCATGTTTCTTGGAACGCAAACGTGCATTCCACGAACTGCATGAATAATCATTCCCATGGGGCTTCCGCTATGCCAGATACCTTCTAAACGGTGTCCACGCG
>CAZKOM010000003.1:44018-73395 GCA_964554385.1 uncultured Flavobacteriaceae bacterium
CCGCCTTTAGTACGGTATTGCATGGTGGCAATATCGTCGCTCTTGGGTTCAAGCGCGTACAACAAGTAATCTAAATATTGAATTTCGGCGATAGGACGTAAACCACGCATTGCCGCTCCGATTCCTTCTCCGATGATACTCCATTCGCGGATTCCTTTGTCTGTAACGCGTAGTTCTCCGTATTTTTCTTGCATTCCAGAGAAACCTTGGTTTACGTCGCCAATTTTTCCAACGTCTTCTCCAAAAGCAAATACTCGAGGATCGCGCTCCAAGTTGGCATCGAAACAAGCCCTAACTACTTGGTAGCCATCAACAATTTCATCGGAATATTGAGCAGGCACTTCAGGCACGCTAAACACGCTACCGGAGCCTTGAGAGTAAACATGACTGTTATATCGATCGCCGTTTAAGCTTTCAAATGCTTGTAACGCTTCAACTAAGGATTGTTTTTTATCGGCTGATATGGAAGCACAACCGCGTAATGCCTTGTGCAAAGCGTTGCCAATATCTCTGCGAAGCGGTTCTGAAATTTGCTGTAATTGCGCTGCAATTTCATTTAATAAATTGCTTTCAACCCCTTGATTAGCAAGTTCCGTTAGGGTAGAAACGGCATTTGCTACTTCTTGCTTGATTGGCGTAATGTAGGCTTGCCAGGCTTCTTTTTGCGAATTTTTAACGTAATTTAAAGCGTTATTTTCTAACGTATCTAAATCTTCCGCTGTAGCAAAACCTTGTTCTTCAATCCACATGCGCATTTGCTTCACACAATCGAAATCAATTTCCCATTGTAAGCGTTCTTTTGACTTATATCGTTCGTGAGAACCGCTAGTAGAGTGGCCTTGGGGCTGATTTACTTCATAAACATGGACTAAAACGGGCGTATGCTTTTCACGACAAACATCTGCTGCTTTTTTGTAGGTTGCAACCAATTCTGGATAATTCCATCCACGTGCTTTAAAAATCTCTAATGCTTGTCCCTCTTCGTTCGTTTGAAAACCCGCCATTAGGGCAGAGATATTTTCTTTAGCCGTTTGATATTTTGCGGGTACAGAAATTCCATAACCATCGTCCCAAACACTCATTAGTAAAGGCACTTGCATTACGGATGCAGCATTCATTACTTCCCAAAAAACACCTTCGGAAGTAGAGGCATTACCAATAGTACCAAAAGCAATCTCGTTCCCTTTATTCGAGAACTGATTAAATGCATGTAAATCCGAATTTTCGCGGTATAATTTCGATGCCACGGCTAACCCTAACAATCGGGGCATTTGCCCAGCAGTAGGGGATATATCGGCACTGGAATTATATCGGTCTGTTTGCGGTAGCCATTCGCCTTGATTGTCTAATAAGCGTGTAGCGAAATGCCCATTCATGCATCGACCCCCGGTTGCCGGTTCCTCTTGGATGTCTGGATTAGCATAAAGTTGGGCAAAAAATTCTTTTACATTGCTTATTTCTTTAGCGAACATAAAGGTTTGGTCGCGGTAATAACCGCTTCTCCAATCGCCCTTTTCAAAAACTTTAGCCATAGCTAACTGAGCTACTTCTTTGCCATCGCCGAAAATTCCAAATTTTGCTTTACCGGTCAATACTTCCTTTCGGCCAATAAGGCTGGCATGTCGGCTTTCAAAAGCAATTCGATAATCGTTCAGGATCTCTTTAACAAATTCTTCCTTACTTAGTTCGGCAGTTTTTACACTGGTTTGCATGCGACTGCAAAGATACGGGTTTCGTTGAACATGCTATTTGCTACGATTAGGATAACTTTTATGAATTAAATAGGAATTTATTTACCGGTTTTGCTCAGTAGATTTGCGGAATGTCCACTTTCGAATTAATCTCACCTTTTCAGCCAACGGGAGATCAGCCAATGGCCATTCAAAAATTGGTAGAGGGAATGAATTCGGGCGTTCAAGCTCAGACTTTACTGGGGGTTACGGGAAGTGGTAAGACATTTACAGTAGCGAATGTAATTGCGCAAACGCAACGTCCCACATTGGTGTTAAGCCACAATAAAACGTTGGTCTCTCAATTGTACGGTGAATTCAAGCAGTTTTTTCCAAACAATGCGGTGGAATATTTTGTAAGTTATTACGATTATTACCAGCCGGAAGCCTACATACCTACAACCAATACGTACATCGAGAAGGACTTAAATATTAATGATGAAATCGAGAAATTACGATTGCGCACGATTTCAAGTTTGCTCAGTGGCCGAAGGGATGTAATTGTGGTGGCCAGCGTAAGTTGTATTTACGGTGCTGGAAACCCCGCGGATTATGAAAATACCATTATTCGATTTAGTGTAGGCGATACGTTGTCTAGAAATCAATTGTTATATCGATTGGTGGAGAGTCTTTATAGCAGAACTACCGCGGATTTTCTTCGGGGTACTTTTCGAGTAAAAGGCGATACAGTGGATGTGCATTTGGCGTACAATGACTTTGCCTATCGAATATCGTTTTTTGGTGATGAAATTGAAGAAATATACAGTTTTGAGCCAGAGAGCGGTAAAAAAATAGAGAATTTAACCCATGCGGCCATTTATCCGGCGAACTTGTATGTGAGTCCGCGCGATCGGTTAAAAGAGATTATTTACCAGATTCAGGACGATTTGATGGAGCAAATGGAGTGGTTTCAGAAGCAGGGTAGATTTTTAGAAGCAAAGCGATTGGAAGAACGGGTGAATTTCGATCTAGAAATGATTCGAGAATTGGGATATTGTAATGGAATCGAAAATTATTCGCGGTATTTTGATCGGAGAAAACCAGGGGATCGACCTTTTTGCTTGTTGGATTATTTTCCAAAGGATTTTTTGCTTGTAGTAGACGAATCCCACGTTTCTATGCCTCAAATTCGGGCGATGTACGCTGGGGATAGAAGCAGAAAAGTGAATTTGGTGGATTTTGGTTTTCGATTACCTGCTGCTTTGGACAATCGCCCCTTACAGTTTGATGAATTTTATGGAGCAGTAAATCAGGTAATTTATGTGAGTGCCACCCCAGCGGACTACGAAATCAAGGAAAGTGAAGGTGTAGTGGTGGAGCAGCTAATTCGACCCACAGGATTGTTGGATCCCATCATTGAAGTGCGGCCTTTGGAGAATCAAGTGGATGATTTGATTGAGGAGATTGAAAATCGAATCAAGATGGGTGATAGGGTTTTGGTTACTACCCTTACCAAGCGTATGGCCGAAGAGTTAACTAAGTATTTATTGAGGTTAAGCATAAAAGTAGATTACATTCACAGCGAGGTTAAAACGTTAGACCGGGTGGAGATATTAAGAAATTTGCGGCTGGGATCCATTGACGTTTTAGTGGGTGTGAACTTATTACGAGAGGGCTTAGACCTGCCTGAGGTTAGTTTGGTGGCCATCATGGATGCCGATAAAGAAGGGTTCCTACGCTCACAAACTTCTTTGGTACAAACCATTGGAAGGGCCGCTCGAAACGATAGGGGTTTAGTAATCATGTATGCCGATAAAATTACCGAAAGCATGCGGTTAACCATTGAAGAAACCAATCGTAGAAGAGCTAAGCAAGAAGATTACAATAAATTACACGGTATTACACCCACTACGGTGCGGAAGAGTAAGGATGAAATATTCCGACAAACGTCGGTGGCCGATGCTAAATCGGGTGATGTTGACTTGCATGTACACGGAAGCTATGAGGTAACCAAGCCTGAAGTGGGATTGGCCGCCGATCCGATTATAAACTACATGGATAAAGATTCATTAAAGAAGGCTATCGCCAGAACAGAAAAAGACATGTTGCGTGCTGCCAAGGAGATGGAATACATGGAGGCTGCTCGTTTACGAGACGAACTGGAAGTGCTTAGAAATAAGCTAGCCGAGGCAACTTAGTTTATTCCGGAATCAGAATAGTTTCTCTCACCACAGCACTCATACAAAATAGACCGCCCAGTGTGTTTTTAGGGTTTTTATTTACAGCGATAATGTTAGAAAAGATGTTTGCTGGAGGCGTAGCAAACAGTCCGCCGTTTTGATTTTCGTTTCTAACTAGATTAAACCAGCCGTAGGCAATTGCGCTGATGGAGTGAATTTCTAAGCGAACAGTTTCGTCTTTTTTAAACGATCGAAGGAAGTCGTTTACACCGGAATATCGGATAGGGTAAATAAATAATTCACCGTCTACATCGGTTGAGGTATTTCCCATATCCGCTGAAATATTTAATTGATCGATACTGCTTAGAAAAGTATCGTTTCTAAAAGTTTTTATCCAGTAGAAATCCCCTTTACCAAATGCATCTTTGGCCATTAATTCTACGTAGTATCCTGTAGTGTTTATTGGAGGTCCATTTCCTTCAACATCTACCAAGCGAATGGAATCGATGGTGGCAGTACGTGCTAAATTACAGAAACTTGCCAGGGTATCGCCGTCCACTAAAATGAAAAGTGCGTAATCGTGTCCAACGGTGAAGGTATCACCGGTGGAAGCATTGGGGGTAAATTGATATTTTCCTTTTTCGGTATGTTGAAAAAAGAATGGTTTACCTGCAGTGGTATCAAACAGTAATACTTGCGCATTTGTAACGGCGGGTGCTGTATTGGTATCGAAGTAATTTACGGCTCTGGATAATGTGATTGTTTGAGTTTGAGGTAGATTATTGATAAATGCATCTACCACTAATTTGGGATTGTTGTAATCTACGTTTACTTTTATTTCGTCTTCGCAACCTGTTTGAAAAAGTGCTATACCTGCTAAGAAAGAGGTAAAAATCAATGACTTAAGGTTCATGTTAAATGGATATTTTAGCATTGGATTAGAACTTGAAATTGTAGGAGATTGCAGGAACAATACTTCCAATTACGCTATATCGCACAGCGGCATTGTAGTTTTTATCTTGAAAATTAGTAGCAAAATATATGCTGAATGGATTACGTCGATTGTAAGTGTTATAGGTAGAAAAAACCCAATAGCTTTCCCATTTCGGATTCTTTTTTCTATAATAAGTAAAGGACAAATCTAAGCGATGGTAGTCTGGGTTTCTTACATTGTTTCTTGCATTACTACCGGCATCGGGAACAGTGTATCCTTGAACTTTATATTGACCGGTATAAAAGGTTGTTGGTGTTCCAGAACTAAAAATGAAATTAGCGGCGAATTCCCAACGGAGGTTGATTTTGTACTGAACCACCACGGCTAAGTTGTGGAGTCTATCAAAACGATTGGCATACCAGTTATTGTCGTTGATGCCTACTACTTTTCGCTCTGATCTTGACAATGTGTAGCTGACCCAACCGGTTAAATCTCCGCCAGACTTTTTAACGTAACACTCCAAT
The DNA here is from genome assembly GCA_964554385.1 of uncultured Flavobacteriaceae bacterium. Classification (GTDB taxonomy): domain Bacteria; phylum Bacteroidota; class Bacteroidia; order NS11-12g; family UBA955; genus JAGKXC01. The sequence goes on from CAZKOM010000003.1 coordinate 49,327, forward strand.
CCATAGGCTCTTCCAATACCAGTAAGTAAGTCGGCTTCTAAGAATTCATTTAGAAGCAAGTTAGCTCCATCTATGTAATCCACCTGATTTTGCAACGATTTGTAATACGATTCTATGCTGGTTTCTAGAGTGGAGTTTTTGCCAAAATTGCGAAAGTATCCCAAAGAAACTTGATCGGCGATTTCGGGTTTGATGTTATTGGTTGTAGGTTGCCATACGTCGAACGGCACGCTGGCGGCGGTATTGGAGATCAAATGTAGGTTTTGGACCATTCTATTATACCCCCCTTTGATAGAGTGGGTTTTGCCGGTTTGCCATTTAAAGCTTAGTCTGGGTTCGGGATAAACATAATTAGCAACCACTTCACCTCGTTGGGTGGTATAGGTGGAATCCAAGATTCCTTGTTTACCCGGTTCGCGGTTATACAAGTATACTTTTCCGGGTCCTAAGTAGGCGAACTGGGAGAGTCGCATTCCGGCACGAACTGAAAATTTACCGCTACTATTCCAATCGTTCGAAACATACACTGCGTTTTCGAATCCAAATCTATCGGGGAGTCCAAAACGAATATTTAGGGTTGCTGAGGTAGCTCTTGCATCTCCTGGAATGAATCGATAGTAGGTAGATTGTAATCCGAAGTTGGCAGTATTTTTAGGATTAATGCTGTAAGTGAAATCGGCTTTCGCGGAATTATTAACAATGTAACTTTGCCAATTGAAGGTTACATCTCGGTTGGTGAACTCCAAGTTGTAGCGATAACGAGAGTAGTAATAAGTAAAATTAGAAAATAGTTTACTATTAAAAACGTGATTCCATCTACCTGTTACCGTTGAATTACCCCATTTTACTCCAAACAATCCGGCTGCTTTAAACACATCGTCACCAATGTAACTGGATATAAAGAAGTTGTCTTTGCCTTTGCTGTAATTGAATTTGGTTGTTAAGTCGTAAAAATAAAATTGAGATCCTGCTAAATCGTCATTTAAAAAGGGTTTTGCCAAATAGTCTATGTAGGATCTTCTGCCTGAAACTAAGAAACTTGATTTTGCGGGATTTTTTCTATTTTTTGTAAGGGATTTTAACCCTTTATTTTCGGGAAGTGCGAGCGGACCCTCAAGGGTAAGACGTGAAAAAATGGTACCAATTCCACCGCTTCCTGCTAACCGACTTCTGTTGCCATCCCTAGTTTTTACATCCAAAGTAGAACTAAGTCTTCCGCCGTATTGAGAAGGAATTCCGCCTTTTACTAATTCTACATCTTTAACTGCGTCTGGATTAAAAATTGAGAAAAATCCAAATAAGTGTGCGGAATTGAAAACAGGTGCTTCGTCCATTAAGACTAGATTTTGGTCTATTCCTCCACCGCGCACATTGAATCCGGAAGCACCTTCTCCCACGGTGGTTACCCCGGGCAGTAATTGTACGCTGCGGATAACGTCAGGTTCTCCCAATAATGCGGGGATTTTTTTAATGGTTTGACCGTTAATGGATTGCACGGAAACGTCCAAAGATTTTACGTTGTTATTGCGTTTTGCTGTAATTTCAATGGCCTTCATTGCGTCGCTTTCAACGGGCAGATTGAAATTAATTTCCTTGGATTCGGTAAGTGTCACAAAGCGCACATAATCTTGGTATCCGTTGGAGGATACAACCAACTTCCAATCGCCCGGCTTTAGGCTTAAACTGTAAAAACCGTAGGAGTTGGTAATTGCTTTTTGTGCGGGCGAAACTTTTACGGTATTGTTGTTAGGTAAGGATGGATTTGTAGCACTCGGTTTTCCAGTTGGATTATTGGGGGTTGCGGTAATTTCTGCTTTCGAGATAGTTTCTTGAGAAATACTATCTCTTACATATCCCGATATTGTAGCAACTTGGGCATTTAACTGTAAGGGAAGTAAAACACTAATAATAATAACAAAAAATAAGCGATACATTCTGGGCTGCAAAGGTAATTGAGTAAGTAACCATAAACCGACGAAATCGTTTGAATATGTTGCAAAAACGACTAATGATTACATGGTTATTTTTCAATTAAGAGCTGAAATTGATTTGAATGGGGATGTTTTTAATTTGTTTGTTGTTTTTAAGGGCGATGAATGGGTGGTTGTCCAAGTTGGTGGAGTAGGGATTTTATCAGAAAGATAACCAAAGAAAAAGGCTGTCTTCCGGTGAAAACAGCCTTTTATATGAATAAATTAATGGTAGTATTTGAAAAAATCCTAGGAGTCTTGTTTCATTCTGCAATACTAATTGGACCTCTGATTAGGGTCTATCTTTCATTGCAATGAAGGGTCTAGGTGTTTCGCCGGTGTAAATCTGGCGAGGTCTTGCGATAGGTTGTTTTTCTTTTCGCATTTCTTGCCACTGAGAAATCCAACCTGGAAGACGACCCATAGAAAATAATACGGTAAAGAAATCGGTAGGGAAGCCCATAGCTCGGTAAATAATTCCTGAGTAGAAGTCTACGTTCGGGAATAATTTTCTATCTACGAAATAGGGATCGGTTAATGCCGCTTCCTCTAATTCTTTCGCAATTTCTAATACGGGATCATTAACACCTAGTTTCGCTAAAACATCGTCACATGCTTTTTTGATGATTTTTGCTCTTGGATCGAAGTTTTTATATACTCTGTGTCCAAATCCCATTAATCGGAATGGATCGTTTTTATCTTTTGCTTTTGCTATGTATTTTTTTACATCGCCACCGTCGTTTTTAATGTCTTCTAGCATTTCTAACACTTCCTGGTTGGCACCGCCATGCAAGGGGCCCCATAATGCCGAGATACCAGCGGAAATACTAGAGTATAGGTTAGCTTGAGAACTACCAACAACACGCACTGTACTTGCGCTACAGTTTTGTTCGTGATCTGCGTGAAGAATTAATAATTTATTCATTGCATCAACCAACACAGGATCTGGCTCATAATCAGGCATGGTAACTTGACCAAAAGTCATATTCAAATAGTTGGTTACATAATCCAAGTTATTGTTAGGATGAACGGTAGGATGACCATTACGTTTTTTGAAAATCATGGCGCAAATGGTTGGCATCTTCGCCATTAAACGCAGGATAGTTCTGTTGATAGCATCTTCAGATCGATGAGGATTTAAAGCCTTTGGATAGTATAAACCCAGCGCAGCTACCATGGAAGAAAGTTGACCCATAGGGTGACTTCCAGTAGGGAATGCTTTGAACATAGACTCTAACCCTTCGTTGATTAGAGTATGTTCTTTAATATCATTTTCAAATGCTGCGAATTCTGTGGCATTTGGGAGTTTTCCGTAAAGTAATAAATAAGAAACTTCTAGAAAACTTGCATTCGCCGCTAAGTCTTCGATAGAATATCCGCGGTGATGCAAAATGCCTTCTTCGCCATCCAAGAAGGTAATGGCCGATGTTGTTGAACCCGTATTTTTAAATCCAATATCTAAAGTAATATGACCCGTAAGATCTCTTAACTTGCTGATATCTATTGCTTTTTCTCCTTCTGAACCGGTGATTACGGGGAAGTGGTACTCTTTTCCTTCTACGATTAGGGTTACATTTTCTGACATATACTCTTGAAATGAATTTTTTCGGGCAGCGCGAAGTTACCAAATTGGGCTTGATAAATCAAATTAGCCTTTGGTTAAGTTGCGTTTAATTAAGTAACACGCAAATGCAGAAAAAGTTGAAGGAATTGCCTAAAATTATGCCGTGCAGATATGAAAAATAATCAATGCACAATAAACGAGATTAGGGTGCTTGTAAGGCTTGAATCCCTTTGGCGGTTAACTGAAATTTGGTATTAAGAAAAGCATCGGCATCAAACATGGATAGATTTTTCAGTGGACCATTTGTAGCTTTAATAAATCGGTGATGATGTAGGTTTCGGATGATATCACGGACAACGAAAGAAGATAATTTTGTTTCTTCTGCAACTATCTGGGGTGTTTCTGGATGCAGTAAGCAAGAGAGCACCAATTTTTCGTCGGCGAGAATTTCAATCATGGCCTAAATCAATCCAATTTTTCAGGACGCATTTGGGGGAAGAATAATACTTCCTGTATGCTCACTTGGTTGGTAAGCATCATGGTAAGTCTGTCTATTCCAATTCCCAAACCGGAGCAAGGTGGCATGGCATATTCCAATGAGCGCACGAAATCGTGATCATAGGCCATGGCTTCTTCGTCTCCACGCGCAGCCAATTTTAATTGATCTTCAAATCGTTCGCGCTGATCGATGGGGTCGTTTAATTCCGAGTAGGCGTTGGCAATTTCTTTACCATTAACAAACAGTTCGAAGCGTTCTACCAATCCGGGCTTTGAACGATGTTTTTTGGTTAGCGGGCTCATTTCCACGGGATAATCCGTGATAAACGTTGGTTGAATTAAGTTGGATTCTACGCATGCGCCAAATATTTCATCGATAAGTTTGGCCGATCCCATTTGGGTAGTTACTTCACAGCCAACAGATTTAGCAAACGCACCTAATTCCGCTTCGGTTTTACCCTCAATGGAGAACCCGGCGTATTTTTCGATTGCTTCTGCCATGGTGTATCGCTGATAGGGTCGAGCAAATGATATCGTATGTTCACCTACGGTAACCGATGAGTTTCCTGTTACATCCACAGCGCACTTTTCCAGCATTTCTTCCACGAAATCCATCATCCAGAAGTAATCTGTGTAGGCAACGTAAATCTCCAAACCTGTAAATTCTGGATTGTGCGTTCTATGAATCCCCTCGTTTCTGAAGTTTTTGGCAAACTCGTACACGCCGTCAAACCCACCCACGATTAAACGCTTTAAGTAAAGTTCATTGGCAATTCTTAAATACAAAGGAATATCCAAGGCATTGTGGTGTGTTATGAAAGGCCTCGCAGCGGCGCCACCGTGAATGCTCTGCAAAATTGGTGTCTCCACTTCCAAGTAACCTTTGGCGTTGAAGGTGTTGCGTAGGCTGCTAACTACCTTAGTGCGCTTGATAAAGGTCTCTTTGATTTGAGGGTTGACAATCAAATCCACGTAACGCATGCGGTAACGAGATTCTGGATCTGTGAAGGCATCGTACACGTTTCCATCGGCATCCTGTTTAGGCAGGGGCAATGGATTTAAGCACTTCGATAGCAATTTCAATCCCGTAGCGTGGATAGAAATTTCGCCCGTTTGGGTGGTGAAAACATGGCCGGTTATTCCGATAATATCTCCAATATCCAACAATTTCTTGAAAACGGTGTTGTAAAATTCTTTGTCTTCACCGGGACACAATTCATCCCGATTTACGTAGACTTGAATTCTTCCAGAGGAGTCTTGTATATCGGCAAATGCAGCTTTTCCCATGATTCTTCGGGTCATTAATCGACCGGCAACTACCACCTGTTTCCATTTATCACCTTCGGGATTAGAGGGATAATGGGCGCGGATATCAGCAGCCAAAGTATCCACGGGGAATAGTTCCGCGGGATATGGATCGATACCTAAATCGCGAAGTTGTTGTAGCGATTGTCTGCGAAGCAGTTGTTGTTCGTTGAGCGAAGTTTCCATGAAAAATTTTGTAAAAACGAAAGCGCAAAATTAATGAAACGCTTTCTCCATTTCTGATTTATTGAAAAAAGTGTTTTGACCGATGATCATAGCGGCTACTCCCACAGTGATACAGGCATCGGCAAAATTCCAAATCGGTGCAAAAAAGGTAAAGAAATCACCGCCCCAAATGGGTAGCCATTCCGGTAGAAATCCCTCCCACAAAGGAGCATAAAACATATCAACCACCCAGCCTTGAAACCATCCTGTTGGATGATACATGTTGATATCGGAGAAAATTACACCGTAAAATATAGAGTCAATTATGTTTCCCAACGCGCCAGCAATGATCAACGTAATGGAAACGATAAGTCCTGTATGTGCTTTATTTTCAATGCTTTTGTAAAGGTACCATATGCCAAAAGATGCTACGATCATTCGAAAAAACGTTAGCAAAAGCTTGCCCCAAATCCCTTCAAACAACTTCATACCATAGGCCATACCTGGATTTTCTACAAAATGCAACTTAAACCAATCTCCAAAGACGGAGACCGTTTCACCCAACTGAAAATGGGTTTTAACATAAACTTTAATGCATTGATCTATGATCAATAACAAAATAATCACCCCAACGGGAAGAAGAAATCTTCTCGAACGCAACAAATTCCAGTTCACCGATCCCACTATTAGCGCTTAAGTTTTGCTTCTATGGTCTGAGTAGTGTGGGGTACGGCACGCAATCGCTCTTTCGGAATCAATTTTCCTGAAGTTTTACAAATTCCGTAAGTTTTATTTTCGATTCTCACCAATGCGGCTTCCAAATTTTTCATGAATTTTAATTGGTGTGCTGCTAGTTGGTTTAAATTTTCTTTTTCAAACGTGTCAGCGCCATCATCCAAGGTAAGATAATTGTTGTTGGTGCTGTCTGTTCCGTTTTCATTTCCGTCGCGCAAGTTAGATTGCAAGGTTCTGAATTCTGCCTTGGCAACCTCAAGCTTGTTAAGAATAATTTCCTTGAATTCAAGAAGTTCTTCGTCTGTGTAGCGCGTTTTTTCTTTTTCCATAGTCATTAAGCTTTTTCAATGCGAACGTATACGGGATTTTCGTAAACGTCCACTGGGTTTTCATTGGTAAAGTCTTGGAATACAAGTGATTGTGCCAAAACTTCCCCACAAATATATGCATTAAATTGATTTACACTTGAAAGTAGCGAATCGATACCATTAAAATAAACGTTTATTTTATCGGTTAATTCGAAGTCCATCTCTTTGCGTAAATTTTGAATTCTGTTTACGAATTCTCTTGCGATACCTTCATTTAATAAAGGTTCTGTGATGGTAATATCCAACGCTACAGTAATACCATTTTCGGTTGCAACCAACCAGCCTGGCATGTCCTGTGTTGAGATTTCCACGTCTTCCAAGGTTAAGGAATACTCCGTTCCATTGATAGCGGATGTGTAGGTGCCGGATGACTCAAACAACCGGATTGCGGCTTGATCCATTGCCTGAATTTCTGCCGCCATCGCTTTCATGTTGCCACCTAATTTTTTACCTAAGGTTTTGAAGTTGGGCTTTATCTGTTTTACTAAGTTGGGGTGATTAGCCGATACGATTTCGATTTCTTTTACGTTTACTTCGCTGCAAATCAAATCGGACATCTTGCTTATTTTATCTTGGATATCGGCATTATCTGCGGGCACCAAAATTTTCTGTAAGGGCTGTCTAACTTTGATTTTTTCTTTTTTCCGTAAGCTCAGCGCTAACGAACAAATCCGTTGCGATAAGTCCATCGATTTTTCAAGATCTACATTGATAAATCGGGTATCAATCGTTGGCCAATTGGTTAAATGAACAGACGTTTCAACGTGATTTTGACCGGTATGTAGTGCCCTGAATAACCAGTCAGAAAAGAACGGTGCAATGGGCGCCATTAATTCGCAAACGGTTGTAAGACAACGATATAATGTTTCGTATGCGGCTTCTTTATCTTCGTTGAGTTCGCCTTTCCAGAATCTTCTTCTGCTTAGACGTACATACCAGTTGCTTAAGTGTTCCGTTACAAAGTCTTCTATACATCTACCTGCCCGGGTTGGGTCGTAATCGTTATAGGCTTCTTGAACATCGCCAATCAATGAGTTTAATTTACTCAAAACCCAGCGGTCTAACTCGGTAAAATGAATTTCATTTACCGGTTTGTTAGGGTTGAAGGCATATTGGTCGAGGTTGGCATAAATGGCAAAAAATCCGTAAGTATTATATAGGGTGCCTAAAAATTTTCGTTGCGCTTCTACCACCCCGTCCATGTCGAATTTAAGATTATCCCATGGCTGTGCATTGGTAACCATATACCATCGAACCGCATCAGCTCCGTATTTATCTACGGTTTCGAAAGGATCAATTGCGTTCCCTAGTCTTTTGCTCATTTTATTGCCGTGTTTATCCAACACCAAGCCGTTAGCAATGACGTTTTTAAACGCGATATCGTCAAAGAGTAAGGTAGCGATGGTGTGCAAAGTAAAGAACCAACCGCGGGTTTGGTCTACTCCTTCAGCGATAAAATCGGCAGGAAAATTCTGTTTAAATATTTCCTCATTTTCAAAAGGCCAATGCCACTGTGCGTAAGGCATAGCACCGGAATCAAACCAAACGTCTATGAGGTCTGTTTCCCGTTGCATGGCTTTGCCCGATGCACTTACCAACGTGATGCGGTCTACATAGGGCCTGTGTAAGTCCTGGGTGTATTCTTCGATATTCTGATTTAACCCTAAAGCGGAATTGGCTTTGGTAATTTCTTGTTTTAGTTGTTCGATGCTTCCGATGCAGATTTCTTCGCTACCATCTTCCGTACGCCATATGGGTAGGGGGGTGCCCCAAAAACGAGAACGCGATAAATTCCAATCCACAAGATTTTCTAACCAGTTGCCAAATCGACCTTCACCGGTGGAAGCAGGTTTCCAATTAATGGTTTTGTTTAGGGCAACTAATTTATCTTTTACTGCGGTGGTTTTTACAAACCAACTTTCTAATGGATAATACAATACGGGTTTATCGGTCCTCCAACAGTGAGGATAGGTGTGTTCGTATTTTTCAACTTTGAACGCCTTATTCTCCTGTTTTAATTTAATGGCAATTCGTTCGTCTACGCTTAGGTATTTATCTCTACCTTGGTTTTTAGCTTCTTCAACTTTCTCCTCGTCGGATAAATAGGCTTCCTTTACATATTCACCTGCAAAATCTGTAACGCAATCTAGAAATTTCCCTTTTTTGTCTACAAGCGTTAAGGCTCCTATGCCGTTTTCTTTGGCCGTTTTAAAGTCGTCAGCACCAAAACTTGGAGCGATATGAACAATACCAGTTCCATCTTCTGTGGAGACAAAATCGCCGATAACAATTCTGAATGCATCGCCTTCTTCGGGTTGTGCATAGTGGAATAATTGTTCGTATCGAAGTCCTGCTAACTCACTGCCTAATTGCGATTTAATCAAACGCCAAGGCAGTATTTTCTGTTGTGGCTGGTACGAATCCATTTCGGCTTCTGCGCCTTCTACTGAAAAATATTTACTGGCCAAAGCGGCAGCTAAAATCACTTGAATGGCTTCGCCGGTGTATGGATTAAAGGTTTGAATAGTGTGATATTCGATCGATGCCCCAACGGCTAGTGCGGTGTTGGAAGGCAGAGTCCACGGTGTGGTTGTCCAGGCCAATGCGTAGGTATTTTCAAAATCTTTTAGCTTGAATTGCGCCACAATGGTGGTGTCTTTTACATTTTTATAGGTGCCGGGCTGGTTTAATTCGTGGGAAGAAAGTCCAGTACCTGCGGCTGGAGAAAATGGCTGTATGGTATATCCTTTATATAGGTACCCTTTATCGTATAAGCGTTTTAAAAGGTTCCATAGGGTTTCGATGTATTCGTTTTCGTAGGTTACGTAGGGATTATTTAAATCTACCCAATACCCAATTTTCTTGGTGAGATCGTCCCATTTGTCCTTGAACATGAGTACATCTTTTCGGCATTCCCGGTTGTAATCTTCCATCGAAATTTTGGTACCGATATCTTCTTTTTTTATACCGAGACGCTTTTCAACTTGTAGTTCGATAGGAAGACCGTGGGTATCCCAACCGGCTTTGCGAGCCACTTTAAATCCTTGTTGTGTTTTGTACCGGCAAAAAATATCTTTAATGGCTCTGGCCATTACGTGGTGTATCCCAGGCATTCCATTGGCCGATGGAGGTCCTTCGAAGAAGGTAAAAGCCGGAGAATTTTCTCGCTGGGAGATGCTTTTTTCAAACACATTTTCGCTTTCCCAGAAATCTTTAATTTCGGCTTCTATGGCAGGCCAATTCAGTTGTTTTAGCGTAGGATACATCGTAAATTATGAAAAAGTACAAATTTACTGATTTATTATGGATTGTAGTTCATGTAAGTAGGACTGAAATACAAACAAAAAAGGGCATGCATTGCTGCATACCCTTTTTTCATATTTTTAATTTTTAATTAATTATTCAACGATCAATTTAGTGCTACCGATACCATCGGTGAATTGCATTTGAATAACATAGATACCAGGAGCAACGTTTAATTCAAATGAATTGTGGTTGCCAGTAATGTTGAAATTGCGAACAGTGCGACCGTTCATATCGGTTAACGAAGCACCAATTAACGAACGAGTTTCCCAGTTGTTGTGGATGATTAACTGATTTTTTGCTGGGTTTGGAGCTACAGTTACGTTAGACGCCAAATCAGCATCAACGATACCTACGCTGTTTACCAAACCTAAAGTAACTGCGATTCTAGGAGCCATGTAACCCATGATAGAATCTACGTACTTCATCGCACGTGTTTTGCTGTGTAATGGGTTAGAAGCTTTGATGCCAGCTAAGATGCTTGGAACTTCAGGAATTCCTAACTGTTTGATAGCAGTTGTATCGTACCACTCGTATGGACCAGAAGCATTAGCAATACCCGCGATAGGGAATAAACCATCAATACCGCTGTTAATTTTGTTAGCTTCGGTAGTGTAGTTGTCCATTACTTTACCTTTGTAAGGAGCCGTGTTACCTAAACGCTGGCAACGGTTCATAGCATCGTATCCACCGGATACTTCAACTACTTGTAGGGTAGTACCTGGTACGTTAACCATTCCGGTAGTGTAGGGAGCGAAAGGATCACGAACAGAATGGCTCCAAATCATTGGAATTTCACCTGCTTCCATCCACGCTGAATCTCCAATAGCACCACCAATAGCAAATGCTAATTGTGCGTTTGAAGTGTAGCCTGCATGGTTTGATTTGCAGAACAAACCTTTTGTAGGATCATCAATACCAAAACCATGGCGATCTCCCCAAGTGGTATCGTTTACCATTACTTTTCCGGTAGTTGCATCACGGAATTTAATGCTTTTAATTTCTTCTTGACGATCGATGCTGGCATAAGCACTAGTGATGTAACCACCAGTTCCATTTCCACCTACAGCAATTTTGGTAGTATCAACACCATAATTGTTACCGTAAGCACCTACATCTTGCTTGAAATAACGTACGCAAGTAGCCAAATCTTGAACCCCTTTATACGCTGCATTAATAATACCTTGTTTACGTAAATCATCCGTTGCAGCTAAAGGATTCCATCCCATTCTGTAGGTCATGGATGCTACTACATAACCACGTTTAGCTAGTGACATACAAAATGCTACCGTTGCGCTATCATCTTTGTAACCAACTGGGCTATTGTTCTGATATCTTGGTAAGAAAGAACCAGAATGACAGAAAATGATAAGAGGTCTCTTTTTCTCACCATCCTTTGGTTCGTAGATATCCATAACCATAGGTTTGCCGATTTGACTGGTAAGTTTCACGCCTACCTGAGCGGCGGCAAGTACAGTGTAGTTGTCACCATAGACAACATTTTTAGTTACGTTGATGTCGCGCTCCGTGAAAACTTCATCAACGTACTTGATTTGGGCATTGGCACTTACCAATGTAAAAATTGATAAGACCGAGAGTAATGTTTTTCTCATATTAGTTTTTTTTCGAATATAGTAATTTTATAATAATAACAAATGTACAAATAGATAAATTAAGAGATGACTAATTAGATGTTATGGTTAATCGATTTTGATATTTTTTATTGTAAATCGAAGTAAACAGAGAAGTAGGCCATTCTGCCTATTTGGGGTCCTCCGTAAACTTGCATCACCATGTTATTTGTTACGTTACTTGCTCCAAACTTAATCATCGCTTTATATTTTGGAATCACTTTGGAAAACATGATATCAATCAAATAGTAAGCTGGTACATCCCCTGTAAATTGCGGACTGCCTTCAAATCTGAATCCTTGAACCCATTTATAGTTAACGCTAAATCCAAGATTTTCCATTTTTAATTTTTCAATTTCTAAATTCTGACCTGAAAGCGAAACATTAAATTTATTTTTTGGAGTATTAAACGCTGGAATAATTGGGTCGTCCGTATCGGTTTTATTTAATTGATTGAACGAATAATTAAAACCTGCAGTATAATTTTTGGCAAAGAAATAATTCGTTCCAACGCTCAATCCCATGGTGGTTACTGTGCTTTTTGCATTGGTTGCAATTCGATACACTTGTCCTCCAGAGATTACGCCAATGTTATAAATAATATTGGGGTCGAAACCGATTTCGTATCCGATGAAATCCTGATAGTAGCTAAAATATGCACTTGCATCAATATTTAACTTATTGGAAGCCAAAAATGATTTATATCCAACCTCTATACTTTTCACTTTCTCTGGTCGAACAGGATCAACGCTGAACCACTGAAGTTTTTTGAAATCGGCCGTTAAACCGCTTAAAGCGTCATACAATGATGGGATGGTTACAAGACTATCGTAACCATTAATATTTCCTAATAAAATCGCTCTTCCTACGTTATAATACAGGTACTGATCGGCTAAGGTTGGGTTTCTAACTCCAGCAGATAAACTTACGCGGTAGTAAGATATTTTATTGGGGGTGTACACCATGGATGCCGCGGGCGAGAAGATGAATGGGAAATTCACGTTTTTATCTACTCGGGCGGTGGCGTTGATTTTTAATTTGTTGTCTTTGGATCGTTGTTCAACACCGGCATAAACACCAAATTCATAATTTCTAATCACTCTGCCGTTTGTGTCTGAGAAGATTGTACCCATAGAATTGGGGGTGTACAAACGACTTGAAAAACCGGAGGTTAAGTTGGTGCGGTCCAGTAATTTGAATTTTCGTTCACCTTGGATGTGGTACAATGCGCTTTTGTCATAGAATCCGCTACCCCCTTCACCAAAGCTGCGTCGGGATGTAATGGCATTTTTCAAACTATCAAAGCGTTCCGTTCCCGGTGCAAATCGTTGGTACGTATTGGGTTGATTGGTATGTGGTATTCCGAGATAGTTATTAGGTCTATCGGCCAAGTTAGCGCATTGCTGATGCCAAATAAATAAAGAATCTTGGTTTTGAGCCATCATCAATTCTAGATCTTTAAACCAATTGGGATTGGATAACCAGTCGCCGGTAGGATAACCAGGTAGTTTCTTCATTTTGGGCACAAATCGATTTTTCCAATAAGCGTAATAATCGCCCCCCCATAAATCGTCCTGTTTGGCTGCTTTTTGCATTAACAGTGCGGTGAATACAGCATCGTAGGTTCTACCGGCATCCTCGTGGGTTGCATATGCACGGATGAATCCATTTTTATTCTTGTATTCAAATCGATTTTGTAAAAACTTGATATCCCTTAAGCTGTATCGATTGTCACCCTGATACACGGTGGTGCCCATTCCGTAGTTTACTTGGTATTCGATTTGGTCTGTTTTTTTTGGATTGGGTCTGTAAGCGGTCATGAAGGATGTTTTGAAATTGTAGGTATTATAATCTACAATGTCTTTCTCCATGTACCCCTGCCGATTGAATCGCATTAAGCCGGGGTATTGCCATTGCTGAGAGCGCGTAGTTGCGTTATTTTCATTTGGGCTTAGCAACTCATCCCCATACCGATTAACTGCATCGTATCCTCCGGGATTAAATTGATTGTTTATGCTATCCAATCGACTACCGGATTTAACGGCATCAAGGTTGTTTGCTTCCCAATCGTAGGCTTGCATGTAGAAGATATTGCCTTTCATGGCCCATTTTTCTTCACCGGGTTTACCACCAAAAGCTTTGGCATATCGAACGGCCGTTTCAGTGAGTCCGCGTTCAGCGATTTTTTGTTTTACTTGTAGTCCCTGATGTTTAAAAGGGTCTTTTGTGGTCATGGAAATTACGCCATTGAAGGCACCTGGTCCGTAATAAGCACTGGAAGCACCTACAACTATTTCCTGATTCACAACATCCAATTCGCTGGCTCCTAAAAAGTTGCCCAGTGAAAAGTTCAATCCGGGGGATTGGTTGTCAACACCGTCAATCACTTGTAGGGTACGCACCGGGCTGGTACTATTAAATCCGCGAGTGTTTACAATTTTAAAACCAAGACTTGCACTGGTTACATCTACTCCTTTTAAGTGGCCCAATGCTTCGTAAAAATCAGAAGCCGGAGTTTCTCGAATGCTTTGAGACCCCATACTTTCAACGGTAAGGGGAGATTCCTTTAGTTTTTCTTTGAGTCTATTTTGTTTGATGGTAATTACATCAAACTTCTCAATGCTGTCTGGAGGATTTTCATCTTTCTGTTGAGCATTTGTCAAAGGAATATACGAAAAAAATGCGGTAAAAGCAAGTAGTACAGTTACTTTCATAGGCTGATGAGCGCTAAATAATTGTGCAATATAGGAAGAAGAAATAAATCTTTAACTCAGGAACGACATAAACTTTACGGGGGGATGGATTGTATCTGTACTATGCCGCGAAATTTGCGTAAACTTGCAGTTCAAATATGGTTGGCAAAGATATTCTGCTAAAAGCCTGGGAATTGATGGGAACGGCGCGAGCAATGGCTGCAATTTATGATGAAAATAGACCGATAACAAAGTACGTACACAGTACATCGAAAGGACATGAAGCTATTCAGATTGCGGCTGGGATGTTGCTAAAATCAGTGGATTATGCATATCCTTACTATAGAGATGAGAGTATTTTGCTTTCCATGGGAATGCAGCCGTATGAGTTGATGTTGCAATTATTGGCAAAGGCTCAAGATCCGTTTAGTGGAGGCAGAACGTATTATGCCCATCCTTCTCTGCGTAGAGCGGGAATGCCGGTAATGCCACATCAGAGTTCTGCAACGGGAATGCAAGCTATTCCGGCAACGGGGGCGGCACATGGATTGAAATATTTGGAATCTGAAGGGTTGTTAACTTCGGTAGAAAAAGGAATAGTATTATGTTCTTTGGGCGATGGTAGTGTAACGGAAGGTGAAGTAGCCGAGGCGTTACAAATGGCAATTTTGCATAAGTTGCCTATTTTATACTTAATCCAAGATAACGATTGGGGAATATCGGCGAGTGGTGACGAGATGCGTGCCATGGATGCCTTTGATTATGCATTGGGCTTTAAGGGATTGCGCCGGGTACGGGTAAATGGATCTGATTTTGTTCAATGTTATAGCGAAATGCAAAAAGCACTGGAAACAGTGAGAAACGAACGTGTTCCTATGCTGATGCATGTGAAAGTACCTTTATTAGGTCACCATACCAGTGGAGTAAGAAGCGAATGGTACCGGGATGATATGGATCAACATTTGCGCTTGGATCCATTGCCTCGATTGCGTGAATTACTGATTACCTTGGGCGAAAGTGAGGCAGATTTAGATTTGATCCACAATCAAGCCGCTATGAAGGTGGCGGAAGATTTTGAAAAGGCGAAGAATGCCTCCGATCCAGAACCAAGTTCTTTGTATGATCATGTGGAGGCAGCTTCAGCGATTACGGCGGAGGTAGGTGAGCGTTCCCCTCAAGGAGCGGAGACGGTAATGATGGTGGATGCAGCTTTGCATGCGGTGGATGAAATATTAAAGAACCATCCAGAGGCATTATTGTACGGACAAGACGTAGGTTTAAGATTGGGTGGAGTATTTCGAGAGGCAGCTACTTTAGCGGAAAAATATGGTAAGAATCGAGTATTTAATACTCCAATTCAAGAGGCCTATATCGTGGGATCAACCGCGGGTATGAGTGCAGTGGGTTGCAAACCCATCGTAGAAATTCAGTTTGCCGATTATATTTGGCCAGGTGTAAACCAGTTGGTTACGGAACTTAGTAAAAGTACCTATTTAAGTATGGGTAAATTTCCTGTAGCTTCGGTAATTCGTGTCCCAACGGGTGCCTATGGGGGTGGTGGACCTTATCATTCGGGTACAGTTGAAAGTTCAATTTTACCGATAAAGGGAATAAAAATAGCGTATCCATCCAATGCGGCCGATATGAAAGGATTGATGAAATCGGCCTTCTACGATCCCAATCCGGTGGTAATGTTTGAGCACAAGGGTTTGTATTGGAGTAAAGTACCGGGTACTGAACTAGCAAAGACTCCTGAACCTTCAGAAGACTATGTAGTTCCTTTTGGAAAAGCAAGAGTGGCCTTGGAAGCTTCGGATGACATGGTTAAAAAGGGCCTTTCGGTAGGTGTGGTAACCTACGGAATGGGCGTCTATTGGGCTATAAATGCGTCGAAATCGTTGGCAGGTCAAGTAGAGGTTTTGGATTTAAGAACATTGGCTCCATACGATGAAGAAGCAGTAATTGCATTGGCCAAAAAGCATGGTAAAATGATGGTTCTAACCGAAGAGACTTTGAAGAACAGCTTTGCCGAAGCCATTGCAGGAAGGGCTACACAACAGTGCTTTCAATACTTAGATGCACCCATTAAAACCATGGGAAGTGAAGATATCCCTGCTGTTCCGCTAAATATGGGAATGGAGCAAGTGATGTTACCTAATGCCGACAAAGTGAGAGTGGCGTTAGAAGAACTACTAGAATCGTAATCGTTGGTAAAATTTCAGGGGTTTATAATATAGTTGTCGGTTGAAATCAACCTAACTTTTTAATTAAAACACTGCGTTTTACTAGCGTTTAATTGATTGAAATTGGCAATTACCCTACGGCAATTATTTGGCATTTTTTGCCTTGAAAATTAAAAGATTCTCCGGCTTTTTTTCCTTTTATTGCTTGGGCTAAGGGTGATATTTCGGAAATCACTTGCCAGTGAATGTCGTTGTGCACTAAAGCCCCTAAAGCCACTCCAATATACACGTGCAAATGTTTATCTCCCAAGGTTAATTCTATAGTACTTCCTTCATCAATAACAATATGTGGATCGTGGTTTAAATCGTACAAGGCTTTGTGTTGGGCAATGATGTGCAACAACTGTTGATCCAAACGCTTCTGTTCCGTTTGTAGC
Organism: uncultured Flavobacteriaceae bacterium; assembly: GCA_964554385.1. Lineage (GTDB taxonomy): Bacteria > Bacteroidota > Bacteroidia > NS11-12g > UBA955 > JAGKXC01. The sequence continues at coordinate 66,179 of CAZKOM010000003.1, forward strand.
TGTGCTCTAGCCGTTTCGTACTTATCGCCTACCGAACTTTTTGTTTCTTCCTCCAAGGCTACATGTATCTCTTCCAACGTGTTTTGCATTTCCTTAGCTTGGTTTTCTAACACCAGTAAACAGTGGTTTTTTAGGGCGATTTTCGATGAGTTGGGCATAGTTTTTTGTTTTAACAATAGCTTATTCCAAAGTTACCAAAACTTTCGATCAATCCATGGGGATGTGATGAATTATCTAACGTAATTTTGTAAGCAATAAGCAGTAGCATAATCCGAAAATCATGGAAAATAATGGCATTCAATTAAATACAATCGAAGAGGCAATAGCAGAAATTCAAGCGGGTAGAGTTGTTATTGTTGTAGACGATGAAAATCGTGAAAACGAGGGTGATTTCCTTACGGCTGCCAGAAACATGACTCCCGAATTGGTGAATTTCATGGCCAAGGAAGGTAGAGGTCTAATTTGTGTTCCACTGGTAGAGGATCGTTGTAAGGAATTGGGAATAGAAATGATGGTGAACAACAATACGGCCACCCATGCTACGGCATTCACGGTTTCGGTGGATTTGTTGGGATATGGATGTACTACGGGAATTAGCGCATCGGATCGATCAAAAACCATTCAAGCATTGATTAACCCTAAAACTAAGGTGGAAGAATTGGGTAAACCGGGACATATTTTCCCCTTAGTAGCCAAGGCTGGAGGAGTTTTACGCAGAGCTGGGCATACGGAAGCTGCAGTAGATTTATCGGTATTGGCTGGATTTGAACCGGCTGGTTGTATCGTTGAAATATTGAAAGAGGACGGTGAAATGGCGAGACTTCCTGAACTGATGGAATTAGCAGCGAAACTAAACCTAAAAATTATCTCTATTGAGGATTTGATTAAGTATCGCTTGCAGCATGAATCGTTAATTCAACGCGAAATTTCTGTGGAGATGCCCACAGAACATGGGGATTTTGATTTGGTTGCGTTTAGACAAAAGGATACCCAGCAAGAGCATTTAGCATTGGTTAAAGGTACTTGGTCCGAAGATGAACCTGTTTTGGTAAGGGTACACTCCAGTTGTATGACGGGAGATATTTTTGGAAGTTGTAGATGCGATTGTGGAGAGCAGTTGCATCGGGCCATGGATTTAATAAACGAGGAAGGAAAGGGTGTAATTGTATATATGAATCAGGAAGGCAGGGGAATTGGATTATTGAATAAGCTAAAAGCCTACAAATTGCAGGAGCAGGGATTGGATACGGTGGAAGCGAACTTGCAACTTGGTTTTAATATGGATGAGCGAGATTACGGCGTAGGGGCTCAAATATTACGAGACTTAGGAGTAAGAAAAATGCGTTTAATGAGCAACAACCCGAGAAAAAGAACGGGTTTAGTGGGTTACGGTTTGGAGGTAGTAGATAACATAGCATTGCAAGTAGAACCCAACCCGCATAATGCGAAATATTTAAATACCAAGAAAACCAAAATGGGGCATTCTCTCAAGTAGTATCTTGGTTAAATTGGTTTTCAAATGAGTTTTTAATAATATTATTAGGCAGTTTAAAACGAAATAAGAATGTACAAAGTAATCGACCCACAAAACACTGCATTACCTCAATTACATCAGTATTTACTGGGTAGTATAAGTCCTAGACCGATTTGTTTTGCAAGCACAATTGATGGGTTAGGTAGGCATAATTTGGCTCCTTTCAGTTTCTTTAATGTGGTGAGTGCCAATCCTCCTATTGTGGTTTTTTCTCCCAATAATTCTGGACGAGATGGAACTCCTAAGCAAACCTATTTAAATGCCAAAGAGACGGGCGAGGTAGTTATTAATGTAGTTTCGGAAGATATTGTTAATCAGATGAATGTAGCAGCTGCTCCCTGGGAGCACGGAGTAAGTGAATTTGAAAAAGCAGGTTTTACCTCGATAGCATCGGATTTAGTAAAACCGTTACGCGTGGCAGAATCACCGGTACAGATGGAGTGCAAAGTATTGGAAATCAAAGAATTTGGCAATGGCGGTGGATCAGGCAAATTGGTAATTGCAGAGGTGCTCAAAATGCATATTTCCGAAGGAATCTTGGATGGCGATGGTAAAATCGATCCATTCAAAATAAAATTGGTAGGCAGAATGGGCGGTTCGTGGTATTGTAGAACAGATAGAGAGTCTACATTCCAATTAGCGCAGCCCATGTCGATTACGATAGGTTACGATGGATTGCCGTTGTCTGTAAAGCACAGTGATGTGTTATCGGCTAATGATTTGGGTGCATTATCGGCGCTGGCCACATTACCAGAGGATGGCTGGGCTCAACAAATAAAATCTTCTACTGTGGTAGACTATTCTGATAGACAAGCGGTAGAATTATTGGCTAAGGAATGGATATCCACAGGCAAAGTAGCCGAAGCCATGGCTTTGCTTATGGATTAATCGGCGCTAATTGCTTATCCACGGTGGGGTGGATTTTTTCTCGAGAAGTTAGATATTATTACAGTTTTCCTTAATGAGGAGCGTACTGTTGGTACTGATGAAAAGATTTAAGCAAGCAATTTTTTAACGGCTTCGCTAATCAATTTTCCATCAGCTTGTCCACCTAAGGCTTTCATAGCCAAGGGCATTACTTTTCCCATGGCAGATGGACCGGATACGCCTGCATCGGCAATAATTTGGGCAACGTGTTTTTCAATTTCTTCTATTCCCATTTGCGCTGGTAGAAATTCTTCAATTACCTGAAGCTCGCTTTGTTCAACGGCTGCGAGGTCTTCACGACCTTGTTGTTGGTAAATTTCCAAGCTGTCTTTGCGTTGTTTTGCTAATTTCTGCAATGATTTAATGCACATTTCATCGGTTACTTCGGTAACGCCTTCGGACGTTTGAAGCAGTAAAAATGCGCTTTTCATACCTCTCAGAGCGCGTAGGCGATCTTGATTTTTTGCTTTCATGGCCTCAATGATGCCACTGTTTACCTTTTCTATCAAAGACATACTGCAAAGATAATTAACTTTGCGGGGAATTATGAGCAACGAGAGACCTGTTCGGGTGAGATTTGCACCCAGTCCAACCGGACCCCTGCACATTGGTGGTGTTAGAACGGCATTATACAATTATTTGTTGGCCAGAAAACACGGCGGAACGATGATTTTACGTATTGAGGATACCGACCAGAATCGGTTTGTTCCGGGAGCGGAGCAATATATTTTACAGAGTTTAAAATGGGTTGGTATTGAGATAGATGAAGGGCCGGAACAAGGTGGACCGCATGCGCCATATCGTCAAAGTGAGCGTAAACCCATGTATGCTCAGTATGCCTATGATTTGGTGGAACGGGGTTTAGCGTATTATGCATTTGATACAGAGCAGGAATTAGAAGAGATGCGTAAGCGTTTGGAAGCCAGCAAGATGCAGCCTGCATACGATGCGGTGAGTAGAATGAGTATGAAAAACTCATTGACATTGCCGGCCGATGAGGTTCAAGCGCGTTTGGCCAACGGTGATCCATTTGTAATAAGAATTAAACTTCCGCGAAAGGAGGAAGTTCGATTCCATGATGTGATTCGAGGTTGGGTAGTGGTTAATACATCTACGATGGACGACAAGGTTTTGTTAAAGGGTGATGGGATGCCTACCTACCATTTAGCAAACGTTGTGGACGACTATTTAATGCAAATTTCTCATGTGATTCGTGGAGAAGAATGGCTGCCTAGTGCTCCGTTGCATGTGATGTTATATCGTTATTTGGGTTGGGAATCGGTGATGCCGCAGTTTGCGCATTTACCATTATTGCTAAAGCCAGAAGGTAATGGCAAGTTATCCAAGCGAGATGGGGATCGATTGGGATTCCCTGTTTTTGCTTTGGAGTGGAAAGATCCAAAAACCGATGAAATTAGTAGCGGGTATCGCGAAAGTGGGTATTTCCCCGAGGCTGTGGCCAATATGTTGGCATTATTGGGTTGGCATCCCAGTGGTAATCAGGAAATCTTTTCCATGGAGGAATTAATCGAAGCGTTTAGTTTGGAGCGCGTGAGCAAAGCCGGGGCTAAATTCGACGTAAACAAGGCTTTTTGGTTTAATCATCAGTATTTGTTGGCCATGGATCCGGCTGCAGTTGCGGAAATGTTGATGCCTCAAATTCAAGAAAAAGGATTTGATACATGCAAAGAATATGTGGAGCAGGTGGTTGTATTAATGCGGGAGAAAGTCCAGTTTGCCAAGGATATTGTTACACAAGGGATTTATTTCTTTGCAGAGCCAGATTCGTATGAAGAAGACATTGTTGCTAAAAAATGGAAAGAAAATACAAACGATCATTTGTTAGCCATTGCCGATGCGTTTTCAACCTTAGCGGAAAATGCTACTGCCGAAGCATACGAGACTGCATTTAAACAGTATTGCGAGACGCAAGCAGTAAAATCAGGAGAATTGTTGCAGCCTTTGCGTTTAGCTGTGAGTGGTTTTGGAGTTGGAGCGCCTATTTGGGAAATGATTGCTTTGATAGGTAGAGATTACATTGTACCACGCATTCAAAAGGCGGTTACAAAAATTTCATTTCCAAAAGCCTAAACTTATCAGTAAATTCGCCAATTCACTACAATTGTAAATAATCGATAATGAAGGATATTAAACGGTTAAACTTAATCATGGGCTGGGTGGTGTTTGCCATCGCCTTAGTGGTTTACGCGCTTACGTTAGAGTCTAATGTTAGTTTATGGGACTGCGGAGAATTTGCCAGTGCTGCCTACCGACTTCAAGTGGTTCACCCTCCCGGGGCTCCCTTGTTTTTGATGGTTGGCCGATTGTTCTCTTTACTGGCTGGTAGCGATGTAACCGCGGTTGGTTTTTGGATTAACATGCTCAGCGGTGCTGCGAGTGCAGGTTGTGTTATGTTTACTTTTTGGATTACAACCCATTTCGCAGAAAGAATGGTTAGTGAAGACAACGAAAATCGTGCTTTGTTAATTATCGGAGCAGGTTTTGTTGCAGCCTTGACCAATACATTCATCGACAGTTTCTGGTTTAGTGCAGTTGAATCAGAAGTGTATGCAATGAGTTCATTCTTCACTTCTTTATCTTTCTGGGCCATTCTTCGTTGGTGGAAGCAAGCCGATGAGGTAGGAGCGGATCGTTGGATTGTATTTATTGGATTCTTAGTAGGATTGGCGTTGGGAACTCACATGTTGAACTTGCTGGTTATTCCTGCAATTTGTTTGGCGTATTATTTCAGAAAATATACTATTACTCGAAACGGAGTTATCCTTGCCCTAGGATCTTCGGCTTTAGCCTTGGGTTTTGTAATGAAGATTGTTTACCCAGGTATTCCTTGGTTATTGGCGAGAATGGATCGTTTGTTTGTGAACGATTTCGGGATGAGTTTTTATAGCGGAACTTATTTCGCTTTGGTATTGGTATTTGCGATTGCTGCTTATCTTTTGTGGTATACCAGCAAAAAAGGCAAGGTGTTTTTAAATACTTTGGTTTTGGCGGCTACGTTTGTAGTGGTAGGTTATTCTTCTTACGCTATGGTGGTAATTCGTTCGTTGGCGAATCCCGCTATAGACATGAATAATCCGGAAGACCCGTACAAGTTTTATGGTTATATCACCCGTGAACAATACGGTGACAGACCATTGGCCTATGGTCCGTTTTTTAACGCACCTGAAACGGGTTCTGAATCGAAAGGGAAGCGATATTTTAAGGGTAAAGATAAATATGAAGATGGTGGAGAGAATTTCGATTATACCTATCCAGATGAATATATGACCATTTTCCCTCGAATGGGTAAAAGTAATAAACCCAATGATGATCGTGGTTTTAGAGAGTTTGGTGGAATGGGTGAAGTTCAGAATCGTATTGACGAGTTGCAGAACGAAGGTCAGCGAAGAAAATTATCGCCTGACGAACAAGAGGAATTGCAGTATTTGAAGTACGAAAAACCATCCTTTGGTAACAATTTAACATATTTCTTGAACTATCAAATTCGTTATATGTATTTGCGTTATTTCATGTGGAATTTCGTAGGTCGTTTTAACGATCAACAAGCCAACATGGGTAATGAGCGATTTGATGGGAACTGGTATTCTGGAATACCATTTATTGATCATTTTGTGGTAGGTCCGAGCGATGGCATGCCTGAATATTACAAGAATCAAAAAGGAAAGAACACCTATTTCTTCCTACCATTATTTCTTGGAGTATTGGGATTGATGACGCAAGCCAAGCGTAAGAAATTGGATTTTTGGTTGGTGATGACCTTGTTCTTATTTACCGGATTGTTAATTAACGTGTACATGAACCAACCTCCATACGAGCCTCGTGAGCGAGATTATGCATTGGTGGGATCGTTTCAAACATTCTGTATTTGGGTTGGATTGGGTGTTATCGCTTTAGCAGAGTTATTACAAAAGAAGTTGAATAACAAATCGGCCTTAGTAGCTACTGCGGCCTCTGTTGTATTGGTGCCGGTAAATATGGCATATCAAAACTGGGATGACCACGATCGTTCTGGTCGATATATAGGTATCGATATGGCAAAAAATTTCTTGAATCATTTGGATTCCAATGCGGTGTTATTCTGTAATGGGGATAATGATACGTATCCGTTGTGGTATGCACAAAACGTGGAAGGTATTCGTACGGATGTAAGAATCATTAACCAAAGTTTGTTGCCAACGGATTGGTATTCAAGTGTTTTGTTGCATAAAGTGTACGATTCAGAGGCGCTGCCATTAACCTTAGATAAAGAAGATTTACAAACTGGAAGTTTTGAAAATGGTATTGTAGTGCATGATTTGGGTACACACACGAGCGAAGAATTCCAAAATTATTGGGGTGAATTGCGTGTGGATGAGTGTTTCAAATCGGAGCAAAGTCTATCGGATGTAATTGCTAGAATTCGCAAGGAACGCAGAGCTTCTGCAAACTCTGAGCGCCAGTATTTACATGGTGATAAGGTATTTATTCCTGTAGATAAGCAAGCCGTAATAAAGGCGGGATTGGTATCGGCTAAAGATGCCATCCAAGTGGAAGATACTATTCATTTAGACGTGGGAGGAAGATATATTTCCAAAGGCGACTTATTGGTGATGGATTTGATTTCTCAGAATGCCAAAACTGGATGGAAACGCCCAATTTATTTCACTAGTGTAAGCGGATTGGATTTTTACGACTTGAACAACTACCTACAATTAGAGGGATTGGTGTATAAGTTTGTGCCTATTAATGGTGGTCA
>CAZKOM010000004.1:0-65118 GCA_964554385.1 uncultured Flavobacteriaceae bacterium
GTGACCTTCGGGTTATGAGCCCGACGAGCTACCACTGCTCCATCCCGCGATTTATGTTTTGTAGCCCGTAGGGGAATCGAACCCCTCTTTCATCCGTGAAAGGGACGTGTCCTAACCGATAGACGAACGGGCCATCTAATGGGGCTGCAAATATAGCAATTATTTCAGATTTACCAAAGACTTTCAGAAAAAAATCAATTTACGTTTTCGTAACGGGTAATTCCGCCATCGCCCCACAATTCTTCCAATCGGTAGAATTGACGTTTTTCTTCAGAAAATACGTGCACAACTACGTTCACGTAATCCAACAATACCCACTCCGCTTCGTCACTACCCTCGCGGTGTCTGGGCTTTTCGGCCAAGGCCTTTCTTACTTCTTCTTCAACGCTATCGGCCAAGGCATCTACCTGTCTTGCAGATCCACCATGACACAACACAAAAAAATCGGCCATTGCAGACCCCGTTTTACGTAAATCTAAGGAACAAATATCCAATCCTTTTTTCTCCTGCAGTCCTTTTACTATTACCGCTACCAATGCTTCCACCGGTGTATCGTTGCTCTTTTTAGCCATCAATGCTGTTAATTTGCTGCAAAGTAACAACCATTTTGGCAGAAATTAACGTTTATTCCGATTTAGGAGATGCCGTTCTCTATTGGACAGCGTCGTGCACGTCTACGCAAGATGCTATTTTGGAGTTGTTGAATGTACCTAATAGCCCTTCCGTGATCGCTCTTTTTACCGGCAATCAAACCGCGGGTAGGGGCCAACGTGGAAATATTTGGACTTCCGTTCCCAATCAATCTCTGTCTTTAACCGTCGCTGTGTTTGTTGATGAAAACTTGGAACGCGATTGGGTGTTAACCAATAAAATAATTTCGACGTGTATTTGTGAAATCATCGAAGAAAAAATAGATGCACAAGTTCAATTGAAATGGCCGAACGATGTATTTGTATCCGATAAAAAACTGGGAGGAATGTTGATGCAAATTCATCAGGACTCTTCTGGCAAGTGGTTGTTAGTAGGTATTGGTTTAAATGTGGGGTCTGTACCGGAATCGGTTAATGATGTAGCAACCTATCTGAATGCACATACAGCAGAGGAGGTGTCGGTTTCAGAAATGGCGGAATTATTGGTAGTTCGAATAAAATCCTTAGTGATAAATCGTTTTTCAGATGTGTTCTATCTGGCTGGGTACAAAGAAAAATATCGACAAAAATTGTGGTGTGTAAACAGTGAGATTACCTTGGATTTTTATGAAAACGAAAAGGTAGTGGAATCAAGTCGAGTTACTCTTTTGGATGTGGACGATGCGGGAAGATTGGTTATTGATACAGGCGATCAAGCAGTTAAATCTTACCATCATGGCCAAGTGAGAATTGCCACGAAATAGTAATCTTTACTTTCCGTTTAAGAAATTAACCATAGATATTAAACCATTTTAACTATTTTGCAGTCTAAGTAAACGGTAGACAACAAAATAGCTATGAATAGAAAGCACTTTTTTGAGTCGTTGCTGACGGGCAATAAAATCACTTCATCGAAATCAATGCAGGATGAAGGAGATGTTTTAACCCAAAAGACAGTAAATAGACGAACAAATACGGGGATAGCGGAGTATACAGGCATCTTTGGTGATGCGGAGTTGATGCATCTGCTTCGCAGAAGTTTGTTTGGTGTATCGATGGGTGATATAAAGAAATTTAAAGGCAAAACACTTACTCAAGTGGTTGATACCTTGCTTACACCTGCTGTAACGCAGCCCAGTCCACCGGTGAATTATTACGGAAATCAAGTGAATGACCCTAATGTACCCTACGGTTCTACTTGGGTAAATGCTCCGTTGGATCCTAACGTAGAGCCCAATCGAAAAGGTGGGGTGAAAGCTTGGTTTTGGGGGTTGGCTGCTTTTCAAAATGCTGATTTGTTGCAGAAGATGGTTATGTTTTGGCACAATCATTTTGCCATTCAGTTTTTAGAAATACCAGATTCCAGGGCTTGTTATACCTATTTAAAAACGGTTCATACCCATGCATTGGGCAATTTTAAAGATTTAACAAAGGCGATTACGATTGACCCCGCAATGTTGTTTTACCTTAACGGTAGATTGAATACAAAACGCGCTCCGGACGAGAATTATGCCCGTGAGTTGCAAGAGTTATTCACCGTAGGAAAGGGCCCCAATTCCAAATTTACTGAAGACGATGTAAAGGAAATGGCGAAAATCTTAACGGGATGGTCTATCAATCCATTAACCAATCCCTTTTCCACAGCATTTGTTGCTACCAATCACGATACTACCGATAAAAAATTGTCTTCGTTTTATGGGAATGTAACTATTAAGGGTAGAACCGGAATAACCGCAGGAGAAGATGAACTCAATGATTTGTTAACGGCCATTTTTGCGGTGGATGAAACGGCGTTGTATTTGTGCAGAAAGCTATACAAATTCTTTGTTTATTACGACATTGATGACACCGTAGAAACCAACGTTATTGTGCCCCTAGCAAAAGTCTTTAAAGATTCAGGGTACGATATTAAAACGGTTTTAAAAACACTATTAAAGAGTGAACATTTCTTTGACAATTGGAATCGCGGCTGCATAATTAAAGATCCAATTTCTCAGCAAGCCGGTTTTTGCAGACAAATGGAGGTGAAATTCCCCAATTCCACTGATTATTTCTTGTATTATCAAATGATGTACTTGGGATTAGCCTTTGGGGAGTTAACACAAATGAATTACGGGGATCCGCCAAACGTTGCGGGTTGGCCAGCTTGGTACCAAAAGCCATTGTATCACCGATCTTGGATTAACAGCGATACACTGCCTAAACGAAATCAGTTTACCGATTATTTATTATATATCGGACATAAAGTGGGGTCGTTTACGTTAATGGCAGATCCTTGGATTGTTGTAAAACAAATGTCCAACCCCGGTGTTGCCGATGATTTGTTGTCCGAGACCATTTCCTTTTTGGTACCGGAAGATTTAACCACTACACAAAAAGCTAATTTAAAAGCAATTTTGTTACCTGGAGGAATTCCAGATTACAACTGGGCCGATGAATATCGTGCGGCAACAACTCCATCGGACCCCAATTATAGTACCTCTTTGGTTTCTGTTACGGCGAAGCTAAAGGCGTTATTTAAAGCAATCATGAATCTTTCCGAATATCAATTGTCATAAACACGGAGATGAAAAGAAGAAGTTTTGTTAAAAGTGCAGCAGCGGCAGGAACGCTAATGCCATTCACACTGAGTGGAATGGGGGTGAAAACTTACGAGGACTCACCTTTGTTACAAGTTCTTGGAAGAAGGGCCGGTGCTACGGATAAAATACTGGTAATAATTCAGTTAAACGGTGGAAATGATGGTATAAATACCTTGATACCTACCGATCAGTATAGTAATTTAAGTAAGGCCAGAAGCAACGTTTTAATCCAAGAAAGTAAGGTGTTGTCGTTATCGGGTAAAACGGGGGTAGGTTTACATCCGAAGTTAACGGGGTTGCGTGATATGTACAATGCCGGTTTAGTAAGTGCGGTGCAGTGTGTAGGGTATCCTCAACCTAATTTTTCTCACTTTCGATCTACGGATATTTGGATGAGTGGATCTAATGCCGATGAGGTGTTTACCACCGGATGGATGGGTAGATATTTAGACATGGCTTATCCCGAATTTCCGGATAAATATCCCAATGCCACTATGCCAGATCCATTGGCCATTCAAATCGGTCAGGTTGTAGGATTACAGTATATGGGTCCTACCGTTACCATGGGAATGGCAATTACCGACCCTTCTACTTTTTACGAATTGGTAGACGGGACAACCGGACAAACTCCAAGTACCCCTTATGGAGATGAATTGGCCTTTTTACGATTAGTAACGCAGCAAACAAACCAATATGCCGATGTAATTAAGGCAGCTGCTTCCAAGGGTAAGAATTTGTCTACCAAGTACACAACTCCAGGTAGAAACTCTAGCTTATCGGATCAACTAAAAATTGTTGCAAAATTAATTAACGGCGGATTGAAAACACCTGTTTATATGGTGAGTTTGGGTGGGTTTGATACGCATAGTCAACAAGTTGACACCTCCGATACCTCCAATGGTTCCCATGCAACTTTGATGCAGCAATTGGGCGATGCTATTGCCGCTTTTCAGGACGATTTAAAGCTGATGGGTATTCAAGATCGCGTTGCGGGAATGACCTTTTCCGAGTTTGGCAGAAGGGTAATGAGCAATGCAAGCGATGGTACTGATCACGGTGCCGCCGCTCCTTTGTTTGTTTTTGGTACATCGGTTCAACCGGGAATTATTGGTAGTAACCCTACTATTGCATCGACTGTGACTGTTAACGATAATTTACCAATGCAATTTGATTTTAGACAAGTGTATGCTTCGGTGTTGCAAGATTGGTTTGGTTTAACGGATACCGAGCTGAAAGTGGCCATGGGGAATAAGGATTTTAATACGTTACCGATATTCAAAAACAACAAGGCCAAGATTGAAGATTATGTGGACTTAGTGAGTAGAATTTCGCTGAATGCAATCTATCCAAATCCACACCGTGGTAGAGTAAGTGTAGATTATTTCACGGAGTCGGGCAATTTGCAATTATGCATTTTTGATGCCCGTGGTACTTTGATAGATACTGTAGTTTCTGGATGGCATCCCCATGGATCATACACCGTTCAAATCGATACAACTCAGTATGGTCCAGGAAATTACTTTGTGCAATTATCACAAGGAGAAAAGCGATTTACTGAAGTTTTATTGGTTCCATAGATTGTTTTTCTATCGATTAATTGAATTTTTTTAAAATAGTTGGGTTGAAATTGGTATAAATTGCTATATTTGCGACCCCAAATTGCCCTATCGTCTAATTGGCAGGACAGCAGATTTTGGTTCTGTACGTCTAGGTTCGAGTCCTAGTAGGGCAACAAACAGTAGGTTTGATGATATCCTCGCCGATATTGGTGTTGAGAGACAGTAAAATCGAATTTTATGACATCGTTAATACATCCCGTTAAAATTTTTTCTGGAACTGCGTCTTCCGCGTTAACCACCAGTATTTGTGAGTATTATGGATCCACTCCAGGCGATATGTCTGTAGCTCGGTTCAGTGATGGTGAATTTCAGCCAAACTTCAACGAAAGTGTACGTGGCTGTGATGTGTTCATAGTGCAAAGCACCTATCCATCATCGGATAATTTATTTGAGTTATTGATGGCCATCGATGCGGCTAAACGTGCGAGTGCCAACTACATTACTGCAGTTATTCCCTATTATGGTTTTGCTCGTCAGGACAGAAAAGATAAACCCAGGGTTTCTATTGCTTCTAAATTGGTTGCAGATTTATTGAGCACAGCCGGGGCAAATCGGGTAATGACCATGGAATTACATGCTCCTCAGATTCAAGGTTTTTTTAATGTGCCAGTGGATCACTTGGAGGCTTCAATCATATTTGCTCCGTATATCAAGAATTTACCGCAAGATAATTTAGTATTAGCGGCTCCGGATGTAGGTTCCAGTAATCGTATACGCGAAGTAGCGAAGATTTTGAACCTGCCGATGGTTATTTGCGATAAAGAGCGTAAGCGTGCTAATGAAATTGCGAATATGACGGTGATTGGTGATGTTGATGGTAAGGATGTTGTGTTAATTGATGATATCATTGATACGGGTGGAACCTTGTGTAAGGCTGCTTCAATGTTAACCGAAAAGGGTGCAAAGAGTGTGCGTGCTCTTTGTTGTCATCCAGTGTTGAGTGGTAAAGCGTATGAGAACATTAACAACTCAATATTAACCGAGTTGGTGGTGACCGATACCATTCCATTAAAAGGGAAATCGGATAAAATTAAAGTATTATCGGTGGCTCCATTGTTCGCAAGAGCAATTCGTAACGTGCATGAAAACGGAAGTATTAGTTCTCTTTTCAAGCAGGCCATTGCCAATCAAACCAATATTGATTTTAACAAGTAAAAATAATTTAGAAAGAATATTATGAAAACCATTTTATTAAAAGGTGAAGTTAGAAGTGAGGTAGGAAGCCGCACGGCTAAGGTTTTGCGCAGTGAAGGTCAAGTACCTTGCGTATTGTATGGAACAGGTGGAGAAAACGTAAATTTTGCTGTTTATCAGGCCGATTTCAAGAATTTAGTTTACACTCCAAACGTGTATAAAGTGAAGTTGGACTTAGGTTCTAACACATACGATGCAGTTTTGCAAGATATTCAGTTTCACCCAGTAAGTGATATCATTTTACATTGCGATTTCTTAGCGGTTGACGCTTCAAAGAAGGTAGTAATGGAAATTCCAGTTCGCGTTGTAGGTAACTCTCCAGGGGTTCGTGCGGGTGGTAAAATGGTGAAGAAAATCAACCGTTTACGTGTTAGAGGTTTGGTTCAAAATTTACCTGATTATATCGATGTTAGCATTGATACGTTAGAAATCGGTCAGAGTGCTAAAGTTGCCAACTTAACCGTTGAAGGATTTGAAATTTTGGATGCACCAGCTAATGCTATTGTGACCATCAAAACTACTCGTGCACTTATGCAGGCTGCTGCGGACGCGAGAAAATAATTTTAACAAATTATTTAGTAAAAGGGGCGGCTTCTTTCGAGGCCGCCCCTTTATATTTTATGTAAATCAACGTTAATTTTAACTTTAAGTTGATTATTGATTTCTGAAAGAAAAATTATCCGTTGATCGCTTTTTGGTACAAATCGGATACAGCTGACCAATTAACTACATTCCAAAACGCAGCAATATAATCAGGTCTGCGGTTCTGGTAGTTTAAATAGTACGCATGTTCCCAAACGTCTAAACCAAGAATTGGAGTTCCTTTAACATCGGCAATGTTCATCAATGGATTATCTTGGTTTGGGGTGCTAGTAATTACCAATTTGCCATCGTGTACAATTAACCAAGCCCAACCGGATCCAAATCGTGTGGTTCCAGCGGCGTTGAACTGTTCTTTCATGGCTGCGAATGAACCGAATTGATTATTTATAGCTGCTAATAAATCTCCTGTTGGTTCACCGCCAGCGTTTGGACCCATTATGCTCCAGAAGAACGTATGGTTCCAATGTCCACCACCATTATTTCTTACAGCCATGCTGTAATCGCTAATGTTCAATAGAATTTCTTCCAACGTTTTGGTTTCTAACTCAGTACCTTTAATAGCGTTATTAAGGTTGTTTACATAAGCCTGATGGTGTTTTCCGTGGTGGATTTCCATCGTTTTTGCATCAATGTGTGGTTCAAGTGCATTGTGCGAATAAGGCAAGGGAGCTAATTCAAACATGGTTTTAGTGATTATGATTATTAAACACAAAATTACACTAAAGGGTTTTCTTTTTATACATTAAATGCCTTTGTTTCATACTTGTTAGATTTGTAGTAAGTATTTTCTAGAATTTGGACCTGTTTTTTCAATATATCGAAGTATTTTCTGCGGTTCTCGCCTTGCTCTGTGTTTGGTTGGCTGCCATTAATCATGTTTTTAATTGGCCAACGGCTATGCTTAGTTCTTTGGGTTATATCGTAGTATTCTATCAATCTCAACTGTATTCTGATGCTTTTTTAAATGTTGTTTTTTTAATATTTCAAACATACGGGTGGCTTACTTGGCGAAATTCACCCCAAACCGGACCTAGTTCGATGAACGGAAAAACGGTTATTCAATTAATTTTGGTATTGGGATTAATTTATTGGCCTTGGGTTGTGTTTATTACTCAATACTTACCCCATATTCCTCAATGGCTTTTTGGCGATTCTGCGGGTATTCTTTTGCCACCAAAATACCCTTGGTTGGATGCTGCTTTAATGTTATTGAGCGTTTTAGCGCTTATTATGCAGTCTAAACGCTGGATAGAACATTGGTACCTTTGGATTTTGGTAGATTTATTTTACGTTCCCATCTATTACTTATCCGGTAATACCATTACATCCGCTTTGTACTTTTTGTATATCGGCTTAGCAATTTATGGTTACTACCAGTGGTTGCGGATTAAGAATCTGAATCATCCGGCATATACATTAGAGAACTAAAATTTTCGGGCAATAATATTTCGTTGGCTGTTTCTAATAATTGTCCAGTAGTTACATCTCTAATAGACTGAACCGTTTCCTGAATTGGTTGTATGTAGCCTTTTTTAATCAAACTTTGTCCCATGTGGATCATCAAACCTGCTCTACTTTCGTTGGAAACAATTAGTTGTCCGATGTATTGATTTTTTGCTCTTGACAGTTGTACGGAACCTAAAGACTTCTTACGAAGCTTTTCTAATTCTTTGAAAATTAAGGAAACCGATTTGTAAATGTACTTCGGTTCGCTGCCAACAAAACAATGGAATAGACCAATCTCATCGAAAGTAGCATATCCACTTTCAACATTGTAAGTATATCCATATTTTTCTCGGATTGCCAAATTCAACCGTGAGTTCATCGAGGGTC
The DNA here is from genome assembly GCA_964554385.1 of uncultured Flavobacteriaceae bacterium. GTDB lineage: Bacteria > Bacteroidota > Bacteroidia > NS11-12g > UBA955 > JAGKXC01. The sequence goes on from CAZKOM010000004.1 coordinate 8,461, forward strand.
CACCCAATAAGTGATTGAGTAATAATAAAGACCAACGCTTTTGATTTTGTAACTCATAGGCATAGCATCCTATCATTGCATAGGCTTGATTAAACTCGGTTTTTTTCTCTAGGGTAAATGGATCTATTTTTCGGAAAGGTTGCGATGCAATAGGTGAAGCACTTGGTAAAGGGGTTGAACTTGCAGGAAGAAATTTTTCTAAAGTACTGATAACCCGTTCTATAGAAATATTACCCACTACCGAAAATACCATATTTTGGAATTGGTAGTGCTTCTTAATGAAGTTTAACAAATCCGTTTGTTCAATTTTATTAACGCTTTCGGGTGTACCCAGAATATTATGTGCTAAGGGATGATCTCCAAATATTCGTTCTTGAAATTCGTCATAAATATTTTCTTCTGGAGTATCCAAATACATGTTTATTTCATCGATTATCACTTTCTTTTCCTTAACCAATTCTTGTGGTGGAATCGTAGATCGAAATACAACATCACACAGAATGTCGATTAATTTGCTATAATGATTGGAAGTACTGGTTCCATAAATACTGGTTAAATCTTTGGTAGTGAACGCATTAATTTCACCTCCCACACTTTCCATTCGGTTTAAAACGTGGATGGTTTTTCGTGTGGTTGTACCTTTAAAAAGCATGTGTTCAAGGCAATGAGCCAGGCCTGGTAAATGTTCGTCGTCTTTGCTGCCGGCATTGATAGTAAAACCAGCATGAAATAATTGGGTGCCTTTTACTCTTAGGTAGGCAATTCGTAAGCCGTTAGGTAAACTTATTATCTGATAGGGGTTTCCTTTTGTGGAAGCTTGCATTTACACACAAAAATACCTTGGATATTCTGTATTTTTGTACAAACATGTTAACGGATACTACGGCGGCCTTGGTGGCCAATATTGAGGCGGGTTTATATAAAAATGTTGTAATCACAACGCACCACAAACCGGATGGAGATGCTATGGGATCTTCGTTAGGATTGTGTGGGTTTTTGCGTACGAAAATTGATACAGTTAGCGTTGTCACACCTACCGATTACTCGGAGAATTTGTTTTGGTTACCCGGAAATGGAGAAGTTATTGAATGGGAACGGAACGAAGCTGAGGCCAAAGCCCTTGTTGAATCCGCTGATTTAATATTTTGTTTGGATTTTAATCGATTGTCTAGGATTAATCAAATGGGTGAACTAATTGCCCAATTGACCTGCGATAAAGTGATGATAGACCATCATTTAGAGCCTGAAGGATTTGAGAAATTCACTTTTTGGAATTCTCGAGCATCCTCTACTTGTGAGTTGGTGTATCGTTGGATTGAACACTATTTTGGATCGGTACATGTGGATGCAGATACAGCTACTTGTTTGTACACCGGATTAATGACGGATACAGGTAATTTTCAGCATAACAATACCACCCCCGATACTCTAAGATTAGCTGCGGATTTAATGGAATTAGGCGCAAATCATTTGGATATTCACGCTAGAATATATGATGTGTTTAGCGTAAGCAGAAGTAGATTGTTTGGGTACTCATTGTACAAAAAGATGGAAGTGATTCCGGATTGTAGGACAGCCTTGATTTATCTATCGGCCGATGAATTAAAAGAATTTGATGTTAAAACCGGTGATACCGAAGGGCTAGTCAATTTTGGTTTGGGATTGAAAGATATCGTACTAAGTGTTTTGATAATTGATAGAACAGAACGAGTAAAAATGTCTTTTAGAAGCAAAGGGGATTTTGCTGTTAATGAATTTTCCGGAAAATATTTTCACGGTGGCGGACATAAAAATGCTGCAGGCGGACAAAGTGAAGATACGTTGGAGAATACGGTTGCATTATTTAAAGAGAAAATTCAATTGTATAAAAATGAATTACAAGCTATTTAAACCCATTCAGATTGCCAGTTTTGGAGTAATTGCTAGTGTTTTACTGTGGCAGTTATCGGCGTGCAATTCAAATAAAAAAACCTCGGGTGGAACCGAATATAAATTCATTCAGGGCAAGGAATTAGATAGCATGTATGGTCCAAACCATATGATTTTGATGAAGCATTTGGTTTTAGGGCCAGACGGTGACACACTTCAAAATGGTTTTGCTTCAGACTCAATGGAAGAAATTCCCTATCCTGTAGCAGCAAATTCTGATATTAAAGAAGTATTGCAAAAAATGTCGCCCGAAAGTACCGTTGAAATCTACATACCTACCGATTCATTAAAGCTAAGAATGCCAGGTAATCCTAAGATTGAAGCCTTATCTAGCGGTAAACGTGTAACTTTTTTAATAAAGGTTTTTAAAGTGCTGGATTTCGCTGAATACGACACCTATCGCAACACCAAAATGTTAACCCGAATCATGGCCGAAAATAAATTCATCGATAATTATGCGGCTAATCACGGTGGAGGTTGGTTGTTGGACTCAAGCAGGATGATTAAATTCAGAATAAGTTCTGGTAATGAGACGGCTCAGAAACAGTCGATTGAGTATTTGAAATCGTACAGCGACTTATTGAAAAATGCTCCGATTCACAAAGGGAATTCCATTTCTTTTGATTGTGAGGTAAGTACTTTGGATGGGATTCCAATTGTTAATTCAGTAATGGAAGGTAGAAAGTATAAGGCAATTTATGATGAGCAGTTCTTTGATATTCCTGCATTAAATACGTTGCCCTTTTATGTTCCTTCTAACTTGAAAGCTGAGTTTTTAGTTACATCAGGAGATGGTTTTGGCGCAGCGGGACGAGTGGGTATTCCATCGTATGCACCATTGCGAGTGCTGATTTTTAATGTCGAAAAAATTAAGTAAACAGTTCATGAAAAATATAGTAATCACGGGTGGTGCTGGTTTTATTGGTAGCCACGTTGTTCGAAGAATGGTAGCCAATCACCCCGATTTGCACATTATTAATGTTGATGCTCTAACCTATGCCGGGAACTTAGAGAATCTAAAAGATATAGAGGGTCAGCCCAATTACGAATTTGTTAAATTAGATATCACCGATGGTGCTGCTGTTGAAGCGTTGTTTTCTAGTAGAAAAATACATGGAGTTATACATTTGGCAGCCGAAAGTCATGTAGATCGAAGTATTACCAACCCATTGGATTTTGTAATGACAAACGTGGTTGGAACCGTGATTTTGTTGAATGCATTTAAAGCCTATGGCGATGCAGAAAACGGTAGATTTTATCATGTTAGTACAGACGAAGTATATGGTACTCTTGGAGATGAAGGGAAGTTTACCGAAACAACCCCCTATGACCCAAACTCTCCGTACAGTGCTTCTAAAGCATCCAGCGATCACTTTGTGCGTGCTTATCACGAAACCTATAAATTACCAGTAGTTATTAGTAATTGCAGTAATAATTATGGCAGCCATCAGTTTCCTGAGAAGTTAATTCCTTTGATGATTCATAATATCACTCATAATAAACCGTTACCCGTTTATGGTAAAGGAGAGAATATTAGGGATTGGTTATGGGTAGAAGATCATGCTAGAGCTATTGAACTTATTTATTTTAATGGTGTTAATGGCGAAACCTACAATATCGGCGGGAATAACGAATGGAAAAACATTGATCTAGTTCACAAATTATGTGAAATAATGGATAGAAAGTTAGGTCGGAATTCGGGTGAATCGGCGAAATTAATAACCTATGTTACCGACAGAAAAGGTCATGATTTCCGATATGCAATTGATGCATCTAAATTAGAAAACGAACTTGGTTGGTCGCCTTCCGTTGCTTTCGATCAGGGCTTTGAGAAGACCATCGACTGGTATTTAGAAAATACGGAGTGGTTATCTCGAGTTACTAGTGGCGCCTACTCAGAATATTATTCGGCCATGTATACCAATCGATAAAATCATGTCACAATTTCGAATATATAACACAATAACCCGCACGATAGAAGCATTTAGTAGCATTAACCCAGGACATGTTGGAATGTATGTTTGTGGACCCACTGTATATGGACCTCCGCATTTAGGACATGTTCGGGGACCGGTTGTGTTTGATGTTACCCGCAGGTATTTGCAGCATTTAGGCTACAAGGTGAGATTTGTTCGAAACATTACAGATGTTGGACACTTAGTTGGGGATGCCGATGAGGGTGAGGATAAATTATCAAAGCAGGCAAAAGTGGAGCAGTTAGAGCCTATGGAGATAGCTCAATTGTACACCGATGCTTACAATAAAGTGTTGGATGCAATAAATGTTTTACGTCCGAGCATAGAGCCAAGAGCTACAGGCCATATTATTGAGCAAATTGAGATGATTCAAGCCATCATCGATAAAGGTTTGGCTTATGAAGTGAACGGGTCTGTATATTTTGATGTTGAAGCGTATAACAAAGTTAAAGTTTATGGGATCTTAAGTGGACGTGTGTTAGAGGACTTGCAGGCCGGTGCAGGAAATCAAAGCAGGCAATTAGAGGGACAGGATGAAAAAAGGCATCCGAATGACTTTGCGTTATGGAAAAAAGCCACGCCAGAACACATCATGCAATGGACAAGTCCTTGGGGTAAAGGCTTCCCTGGATGGCATATTGAATGTAGCGCAATGAGTGCAAAGTATTTGGGCGAACAGTTTGATATTCATGGAGGTGGAATGGATTTGCTTTTCCCACATCACGAATGTGAAATTGCACAAAGTACGGCAGCACATAATCATCAGCCTGCGAGATTTTGGATACACCATAATATGATAACCATTAATGGTCAGAAAATGGCTAAAAGTTTAAATAACGGGATTATGGTGGAGCAATTGTTTAGCGGTAATCATCCATTGTTACAACAGGCATTTTCACCTATGACATTGCGGTTTTTTGTGTTGCAAGCACATTATAGAGGAACCTTAGATTTTAGCAATGAAGCACTGTTGGCCTCTCAAAAAGGATGGCAACGATTGCAAGCAGCGATTTCATTATTGTCGTCGCTTAGAACCACTGAGAACACTTCTAATGATACATCCGAGGATTGGTTAATTGCTCAAGATTTAGAGGATAATATTTTTAATAGTTTAAATGACGATTTGAATACCCCTCAAGTAATCGCTCAACTGTTTGAATTATCAAGAAGAATTAATTTGGTGAATGACGGAAAAGCGAAAATCACTGAGGCTACGAAAGTCCATTTTATTCGTTTGTGGGAAACGGTAGGATTAGGAATATTAGGATTGTTGATCGAATCTGCTGCTGGTGACGATTCTGCTTTGTCTGATGCTATGGATATATTGCTGGGATTGCGTTCTAAGGCTAAAGCGGATAAAAATTGGGCTTTAAGCGATGAAATTCGTGATGCACTGAAAGATAAAGGTTTTGAAATAAAAGACGGTAAAGAAGGAAGTACTTGGTTTAAAAATTAATTGATTTAATAACAATTATTTATGCCTGGTCACTTTACCTTTTACTCAAATACCATTAGTGGGGATGTTGCTTTGTTCGATGAAACTGAATTTAAGCACGCGATACAAGTATTGCGGTATCAGATGGGTAGTATTATTTCCTTCACGGACGGAATGGGCGCACTGTATGAAGCAACGATAAATTCTATCGGTAAACGCGATTTTTCGGCTAAAATCGGTTCAAAGACCGTTGTAGAACCGCTTCCTTCAATAATTCTAGCAATGGGAATATTGAAATCCAGTGATAGAATGGAGTGGGCTTTGGAAAAGTGTACGGAATTAGGGGTAAGTGAATTTTGGTTTTTAAAAACAAAAAATTCAGAACGTTCTCATTTAAACTTAGATCGATTGAAAAAGGTTGCTATTTCTGCTATGAAGCAGTCGCATTCGGCCTATTTGCCCCAATTGAAATCTCTAAATTTTGAGGAAGCTGTCCAATTATCTGAGGGGATATCCAACAACAAGTACATTGCATATTGTGGCGATTTTGATAGTAAGCCCATTCGAAATTCAGAGATTCCAGCGGTGTTTTTTGTAGGACCGGAAGGTGATTTTACAGAATCAGAGTATCAGGTTGCGGTGAAAAGTGGATTTGTTGGAACAGGTTTAGGACCTTCAATTTTGAGATCAGAAACTGCATCCGTAGCGGTCTTATCCGCCTTGCGTTTGAAATAAATTATCTTTGTAGCTGTGAATATACTTTTGTTAGGTTCTGGAGGCAGAGAACATGCCTTTGCTTATAAAATTTGTCAGTCTGAAAGTGTGTCAAAACTCTTTATTGCACCAGGCAATGCTGGAACTGCAATGTTGGGAGAAAATGTATCCTTAAATCCTACTGATTTATCTGCTGTTTATGCTTTTTGCAAGCAGGAGCATATTGATTTACTTATCCCAGGTAATGAAGATCCTCTGGTTGCGGGTTTGGTTGATTATATTTCCGAAAAGTCAGTGGAGGATGGAATAAATATCCGTGTTGCTGGACCCAGTAAATGGTGCGCACAATTGGAGTGATCTAAGGATTTCGCGAAAGCGTTTATGCAACGAAATGGAATACCAACAGCACGTTATGAGTCGTTTGGAGCACATAATTTATCGCAAGCATATTCGTTTTTAGAAACATTAAGTCCGCCCTATGTGCTAAAGGCCGATGGGTTGGCGGCTGGTAAAGGGGTTATTATAACAGAATCTTTACTAGAGGCTAAAGAGGCACTTGCAGAAATGACCCAACAAGGTAAATTTGGCAAAGCCGGTGAGGTAGTGGTGATAGAAGAGTTTTTAAAGGGAATAGAGTTAAGTGTTTTTGTGGTAAGTGATGGAAATACATGGCAATTATTAGCTTCGGCTAAGGATTACAAAAGAATTGGGGATGGAGATACCGGATTGAATACAGGCGGTATGGGGGCAATTTCTCCGGTGCCTTTTGCCGATGAGGAGTTCATGAAAAAAGTAGTGGATCGGATAGTGGAGCCAACATTTAGCGGATTGAAGAATGAAGGTCATCCTTACAAAGGGTTTCTATTTGTAGGATTGATGAATGTAGACGGAGATCCTATGGTGATTGAATATAATGTTCGAATGGGTGATCCCGAGACAGAAGCCATTTTTCCACGATTGGACTCGTCATTATTGGACTTATTGCATTGCATTGCAACTGAAAATTTGCACAACTACAAAGTAGTATTAAACGCTTCAACGGCAGCTACCTTGTTTTTGGTTTCTGCAGGATACCCCGGAGATATTGAAAAAGGTAAAGCAATCACATTACCGGTTGAAAAGGATGAATTACTGCACGAACAATGGATATTTCATGCAGGAACAGCTATCAAAAATGGTGAATTAGTAACTAACGGGGGAAGAGTAATTGCGGTTACTTCGTTGGGTGACTCAATTGTATCGGCATTAGACCGATCCAATGAATTGGCTTCTAAGATTCAATTTGAAGGTAAATATCAGCGAAGTGATATAGGATTAGATTTACTTAGAAAGTAGAAAGATTATTCAATTATAGTATGTCCAATAATCAATATACCCCCTACGATTCAATTTTAAGGTCTAAAATGAAAAGTCCAATAAGGAAAGTATTAGGCTATTTCTTACAGGGATTATTGGTGGTAATTCCCATTGGAGCAACGGTAGGTGTTTTGGTTTGGTTGTATCGAGGAATTCAATCGTGGTTGGATTTAGGTCATGTGAGCTGGGGTGCATTTGGAATATATATAGTTATTGGATTTGGGATAATTTTATTGGTTGGAGTATTTACTAAGGGGGTAATTGCTCAGCAGATTATGGAATTTTTTGAGGGAATTATTGAAAAGGCTCCAGGATTGAATTTAATTTTTGGTACCACCAAAGACTTAACCCATGCTTTTGTAGGAGAAAAGAAAAAATTTAATAAACCCGTAGTAGTAGAAATCTCTGCGGGTTTATATCGAATGGGATTCATGACCCAAACATCCTTGGATGCTATTGAGATGCCCGATTATGTTTCAGTATACTTGCCATATAGTTATGCATTTTCGGGTGAGATGGTAATCATTCATAAGGATAAAATACGTCGATTGGATTTAGAAGGATCCGATGTGACCAAATTTGTGCTCAGTGGCGGTGCTGCAGAGTTAAAATAATCCCGAGAATGGGGATAATTTTTCGGATGATTAAACGTTGATTTATCAACCACTACATTTAATTTGAATTTATGTTGCTTTCATTATTAACATTGCTACAAACCGCGGGAACCAATGTGGATCCAGCAGCGGCAGCTCAACAACAACAACAGGCTGCTAAAGTTGCCGAAGAAGGAATTCCCATGTTATCGATCATGGTTAAAGGTGGATTCGTAATGGGTTTATTGGCCGTGTGCGTATTGTTAACCATTTATTTTATCATCGAACGATTTATTTATATCAATAATCGCTCGAAGATTGATCTTACCTTGGTTAGTGCGATCAAGGATAATTTGAAAGAAAACCGATTTGATTCTGCTTATCAGTTGTGTGCCAGAACCAATACAGCACAAGCACAAATGATGGCTACAGGATTAAATTTATTGGGTGCGAATTTGCGTGAAATAGAAAGTGCCATGGAGACCAGAGCTAATATTGAATTGAGTGCCATGGAAGGCAACTTGTCTTATTTAAGTCTTATTGCTCGTATTGCACCGATGTTGGGATTTGTGGGAACCATTTGGGGGGTAATTAATATTTTCTATACTGTTGCCCAGGTGGGTGGTTTAGAGATTGGTGCCATTGCCGATGGTTTGTATATTAAGTTAGTAACCAGTTTTGCGGGTTTGTTGGTGGGTATAATCTCTTTCTTTGGCTATCAATTGTTTATGCGTAAGATTGATAAGTTTGCTGAAAGATTGCAGGAGCAATCATTGCAGTTGATGGAATTACTTACTAAGTCTAACCATTAATTTTTAAACTATGAAAATTGGAAGAAGAAGGCGCGAAGAAGCGGAAGTTGAATCTTCGGCGATGAACGACATCATGTTTTTCTTGATGTTATTCTTCCTAATTGCTTCTACGTTGGCAAATCCCAATGTTATTAATATTACGCTTCCTAAAGCAAAAACCACAACAGCAGTTCATACAAAAACGTTGCCCATTACCGTGAAAGTAGCCGGTAAGGGTACTGAGAATGAACAGGTTCAAATTTATTTTGAGCAAAAAATGGTTGCATTTGAAGATATGGAGGCTATACTTACTGAAGAACGAGATAAGTACGCCGATCCTGCAAATCCACAAAATGGATTAAACGTTGTATTGCGTTTAGAAAAAGATTTGGAGGTTCAGGACATGGTAGACGTTATGCAAGTGGTAGCCAATTTGGGTATTAAAATGGTGCTTGCCACCGATAAATCAACTAAATAGTCTCCGATACTCCGTGATTATTAGAGTATTTAATTGCGGGCTTTCAATTTTACTGGGTTTATCATCCACCTTTGTCAAGGCGGATAACTGTGTTTTGTTAAATGGAACTTCGGACACCTCCAGAGGAAAGGAGGATTTATCGGATTATTTTCAAGTAGAAGTAATGCGCGGATTTTTGGCTGCTCATACTCAAGGGATGCAGGAATTGTATCAGCATACGTATGGGGTACAGGTTCATTTTCAGCGTTCTATGTTGCGAAATCGTTTTCATCCCAATCAGTTTAAAAAACCCCTGTATTACGGAACAACTATAAATTATCAGAATTTAGGCAGCCCAGCTGCTGGTATTGCAGTTGGACTGGGATTTTCTTTATTTATTCCTGCGGGTGAAACGCAAAAAACGCGTTTTACCGTTGGAATGGGTGGTGGTTATTTAAGTAAACCCTACTCCTTGGAAAATCCTAAAAATATTGCCATTGGCTCCCATATCAATGGGATGATGCGATTGGGAATTCAACGGGATATTTGGCCAACAAATGTGTCAAATAGTAGATCTACCGCCCAAATAAATATTGGAAGGACTCATTTTTCCAATGGTAATTGGCGTCAGCCTAATTTGGGGGTAAACATGCCCTATTTGTCATTATCGTATCGGTATAAATTTGAAATAAATCCTCAAGAATCGCAATCTGTGCTCGGCGATAGAAATAGATCAACGAAACAATGGTTGAAGATCCAAGAACATTCAACCAGGATAAAGGAGTTAAATGCCAGCATTGAACAGGGATTAAAGAAAAGAATTTTAGGTACCTTAATAACTAAAAATGGTGTTATTAATAGAACTTGGGATATAATAGGTGGATTGCGGGTTGGACGAAGGCAAATGGAGATTGATCAAGAGGCGAATTTTACGGTAGGGATAGTAGAAGTGTTGGCGGAGAGACAGTACACATTCCATGAATTAACAACCAATAAAAACTTGCGGTCCTATTCAGCGCATCCCCATGTAGGATTAACAGTATTCTTAGATAGAACCTATCAATACAATAAGCCCAATCCGTTGCCTCAGTATAACTTTGCTAAAACAACGGAATTAGCGGCAATTATTGGAAATCGATATGTTTTTGGAAGAGTGGGTGTTTTAACCGATGTTGGGTTTTACTTATACCGTCCTTCTGATTCAAAACGAAGGTATTTTCAAGCATTAGGTTTGAGTTATTTAGTTAATTCCAAGTTGATATTAACCGCAAGATTAAAGGTACACTTATCTGCAGCCGATTATATTGAATGGGGAATGGGATATCGATTTTAGGGGTTGTAACTGGACCAATCTCCAATAATAAATCGGAAATATAAACCGAAAGAGAGTAAAAAATCATTGGTTTTTAGATCTAAACCAGGCTCTAGTCGAAATTCCGAAACTGTATTATTCGTCCAACGCTTTAAGTAAGCATATCGAAGAAAAACCACTTCTTTTTGATGGATGTTTTTGTATGGATTACTCAAATTTACACAACCATAAATGGGTGCACCGAGCGCAGAGTGAAATTCATTGGCATTCCAATAGGTGCCTACTAATCGGTGGTTTTGCTGGATGAAATAAGAGATATTCACTAAATGACCAAAACCATTTTTGTAAGGTTGTTGGGGTTGAGGGGAAAAATCCAATGATTGAATACCGTAATATTCGGCTTGTAAGGTTTTAGTTTTCAAGCGCAGACCAAGGCCAGAATTATTTTTGTTTTGAATGGGTTGGGGCTGTTTGAGGTTTTCACCACCCTGATGCTGATGAATCATGAATGCAGGAACCTCGATAGAAAAACTTGAAATATTGCTTATTTTTGGACTTAGCAATATGAAACTGGAGGAAAAACCTCCAACAATAATTTCCTGCTGTGATGTTTCAATAATTGCTTGTTGTCGCCAATTTAACCAAGTGTGCCAACGAAATAATTTACTATTTCGATTCCAAGCTAAACCGTATTCTATCGGTGATTTTAAAGCCCATTCATAATTAAAGACTGCTTCGGGCAAATTGTGATTTACATGTCCATCGATGTTTCCTGCGATAATCGTTGATTTTGGTGTTTGTAGCGTTAATCGAACGATGGGTTTTAGTTGAACTTGATTCGATAGTTTTTGGTCAAAAGGAAATTGCAACATGGCTCCTAATGAATAGGTTACTTGTATATCAGTACCCGAATTCTGATATTCAACGACACTCCATAACCGTTGTCCGATGACGGTTTCACCGGGGTTGGTAGCTTGAAAATACTCGTTGTTTTTGGTGTATTGAAGTCCCCCGATTTGCAGGTAGGGTTTGTTGTTTTTTCGTCGATTTCGATTTTTTAACGGCTCAAAATTAAATTGTTCAATACCCTGTGCATTAGAATCTATAGGTACATCGCGAGGTTGAATTTTGGGAGTTCGAAATATTTCGTTTTGCCATTGGGCCCAAAGGGGACTGTTCCCAAGTAGAAGGAAACCCATTAAAATAAATAGGGGTTTGGACATGGAAGTCATGGCGTGCGCAATTTAGTTATTTTTATCACCCCTAAGTCTTCGAAATTCTCTTCTTGCATCTACCAGAAACACGCTACTGCTGTATTTTTCGAGTATCGTTTGGTAGCATGACATGGCTTTTTCAGGATTATTTAATCGAAACTCGTATAAATTTCCTAGTTGATACCAAGCATTATCGGCCAAAATATCAAAGCTATAGGCAACAGCTAGGGTTTCTAGTAAATTCACTGCTTCGAGATAATCGGTAAGAGCTATTTTAATTCTCGCTTTAACAAAGAGTATATCGTCACTTAATGAGTGGCCTGGAAAGTTGGTTGTGATACTATCCAAAAATAAATAAGCATCCTTAAAACGTAACTGTCTTTCGGCGAGCAGTGCTTGACCAAACCAATGCAATGCAGCGAAATTGCTGTCCATACCGTAATTGTCGATAATGGTTAAAGCCAATTCCATGGCATTGTTGGAAATTAGTTGAGTTGTAGCACCTTTGAGTACATTTAATTGCATGGTGGCCCAATCGAAATCTCCGCGATAAAAACTTAACTCTGCTCGTTTAAATTTTGCTAATTGACCTGTTTCTTCTTCTTTAAAGTCTTTTTCTACTTGGGCATATAATAGTTCGGAGGTCCAAACATCGTTTTGAGCAACCAGTACATCGGCTAACTCAATTTTGATTTTTGCTAATTTTTGCTTGTTCCGTATACCCGCATTTTCTAGGTAATTTCGAAGTAAACTCTCAGCGGATTTCATTGAAATGCCGGCTGAATCATTTTGAACCAATAATCGAGAAAGGTTTATGGCATTATCTAGGGTTTCCTCGGAGGGGCCAAATTGATGTTCAATTTTTTTCAGGGTTAATATCACTGCGGCTGCCTCGGATTTTTTACCCTGTTGTAAATATTTTAAGTAACCAATTTCACCTAATTTGATCCAGCTCTTATGCCAAAGTCGATTATCTAATTCAGAATTTTCAGAATTTTCAGCAATACAATAATTCAAACATTGTTCAGCAACATCATATACTTTATTGGAAATACATAGATTGGCTAATTCAAACACACGTTCTCCTTTTTGTTTCAATCTACGATCTAATGCTTTAGCGAAAACAAATGCCTTAGGCCAATTACCTTGTTTGATAAATGTGTAATTAAGGGCAATTGTTAGTTCGTTATTTTCTGGAAAAGCTTGAATTTGTTGCAATAATATACTTTGTAAAGCTGCGTAATCGGTACTATCGGCTAATTGAGTTTCCAATGCTTGTTTAATTGCGTTAAAGGGCACTCTACCGCCACTTAGCATGTCAACATAGAGTTGGATTCCTTTAATTCTATTCCCAGAAGCCATGTGTAAGGTGGCTAATTGATTGGCGATATCCGGGTGGCTTCCTAAATTGTTTTCAGCACTTTCTAAAACTTGTATTGCTTGTTTTCGCAAATCGTATCGCTCAAATAAGTTGGCGGCATAGAGATAAGGGGAAGGATCTTGGAAATAGGATGTTGCGGCATTTTGTTTCAACTTATCCAAAATTAATTCCATGATTTTTACTTCTTTTTGAGAATCTCCAGCGCGTGCTGCAACCCAACAATCGTCTATGATTAACGATAGTACATTGGGATCTGATTTTTTGATTTTTTTTCTTAAATATTTAGAAGCTTTTTCGAATTCACTTGTTTGAACCAGACATTGTAGATAACGATGATGAAACAGTTCGTTTTGTGGTTGTTGAATAACAAGTTCTTCGTATAAAACACTTGCTTTAGTGAAGTCTTTTTGCTGGTAGAGTGAGTTGGCTAGGTTTTCTTGAGTTTGTCCAATTAAGGCAGTACCTATGAATAAAAAACACAGGTAAACGATAATTTTCTTTTGGAAGAACATAGCAAACATTATAAATGAAGTTTACAATTTATCGAAAAAATCCTCAGGATTTAGCTGTTGTTCTACCATTTTACGATAAATGGAGTTTTCGTTTGCCATAAGTGACTCGTGGGAACCCATTTCATGAATTTTTCCTTGTTTCAGTAAAATGATGGTATTTGCGTTACGGATGGTAGATAAGCGATGGGCAATTACAAGCGAAGTTCTGTTTTGCATCAATTTGGCCAGTGCTTTTTGAACTTGTATTTCACTTTCAGAATCTAAAGCGGAAGTTGCTTCGTCTAAAATTAGAAATGCAGGATTTCTAAGTATGGCCCTAGCTATGGCAATTCGTTGTTTCTGTCCCCCAGAAAGTAACACACCGCGATCACCAACTAATGAATCGAAGCCCTTTGGGAAGGATTCAATGAAGGTTAGCGCATTGGCGAGTTGGGCGGCCTCTTTTACTTCCTCATCGGTGGCGCTTGGATTGCCATATCGAATATTTTCAAGGATAGTACCGCCAAATAATAAAACTTCTTGAGGAACTAATGCAAAATTGTTTCGATATTCTTGAAGGTTAAATTCACTTAAAGACTTGTTACCCAGCGTTATTTTTCCAGCAGTTGGTTGGTAAAATTGATAGACCAAATTAACAATAGTACTTTTGCCAGAGCCTGATGATCCCACAAGGGCAACCGTTTCTCCGGGATTAATGATAAACGATAAATCGCTTAAAACTTCGGGATTATTTTCTCCCGGATAGGTGAAATTTATGTTGTTAAAAGATAATGTATCTGAGAAATTTGGTTTGGGGCTGCTAGATTGATTTGAGGTAAGTTGGTCTTCTCCGGGGGTATCTATCAATTGCAATACGCGATCAATACTGCCTAAGGTTTTTTGAATTTGTACAAACTGTTCTGCCATACCTCCAATACTGCTTCCAACAAAGGCTGTAAGTATCATGAAGTTAAATAGTTCCCCTATTTTCATATCGCCCTGTTGCACCATGGATAACCCCTGGTAAATTAGCCAAACAATAACCCCGAACATACAAACTATGATGAAGGAACTAAAGGCACCTCTCCAATAACCACGAGTAATTGCATAGTTTTTCAAGGAGAATGCATTTTTTGTAAATCTTTGAATTTCAAATGATTCATTGGTGAAAGCTTTTACTGATTCGATACCGCTGAGCGTTTCTTCAACAATGATGTTATTTCCAGCGGTTAGATCTTGAACCTCGGTGGACTTTTTGCGAATAAATCGACCAAAAAATAAGGCCACAGCTATCATGGCGGGCAGGGTAGCTAACATGAGCCAAGCTAATTTGGGTGAAGTTGTAAAAAGTACTACAATTCCGCCAAGAAGAACCAATATTTGTCTGATAAACATGGCAAGATTCGTGGTAAATGCATCTTGAATTTGTGCAATATCGGCTGAGAATCTACTCATTAAATCTCCTACTCTTGAACCGTGAAAAAATTGCATATTTTGCCTAATAATGGAGGCAAATAGGTCTTTTCTAAGTCCAAAAGTTAGGTCTTCGGTTACCCGTACATACAGTGCAATTCTACCGAAGGAGAAAACGGCTTGAATAATAAATAAATAAATAAAATAGGTGGCTATTTCTTTGATTTTAGAGGGATCTGGTTGGGTGTTGCCACTTTTAAAAACGTTGGCTGTATCCATCATCTCGCTGCAGCAGTGATGGCAAGAAAAACCGTACCCAAGGCGAAAAGCCATCGGTTGGTTTTACTCATGTATCGAAACAATTGTAGCGATTGCAATAAGGCCTGTTTAGATATTTTTGTTTTGGGGAGTTTACGATCAACGGAATGAGGTCCAGCCATGGATACAAAGTTCAGTGTTTTTTACTAACTGATTAGGGGTATTTAGAATAAAAAGGGTTTGTTAATCGTAAATGTTTATAAAAAAATTGGGTAAGGAAATAGGTACGGGCTTTTCGGAGTTAATGTTTCCAAATATTTGTGTTGTTTGCAATGATTTATTAATTGGAACAGAGACTGGGATATGCAGTATTTGTTGGAATAATATGCCCTATTCGCCATGGCGTTTTAATGACCAGAACCCTATAGTTAAAGCATTATGGGGCAGAAGTTTGTTTCATGCCGGATTTCATTTGTTATCGTATCGGAAAGGATCCATAGCCTCGCGTGTTATACATTCGATAAAATACGAAAATCAACAATATTTGGCTGAGATGATGGGCAGGCAAATCGGATTGGAACTAAGAAACAATAGTTTTTTGGTTCCATTGGATGGGATTGTGGCGATACCGATGCATCCCAAAAAGCAAAAGTTTCGTGGGTATAATCAAGCGGAGTTATTAGCAAATGGTATTTCTGAAGTGATTTCAAAACCTGTAATTTCTGGATTATTAACCCAAACAAGGCAAACTCACACTCAAACGGCAAAAGGCCGAGAGGATAGATCGATGAATACGGGCAATAAATATCTATGTAATGTAAATTTTTCATTTAATTCATTAAAGCATGTTTTATTGGTAGATGATGTAATGACCACGGGTTCAACGCTACAAGCCGCAGAAATGGCCATTCGACAGAATTACAGCGTACAGAATCTACAGCTGAGCATCGCAACTTTGGCCTACGTATTTTGATTGGGTCTAACGATTGCTTATTTTTGTGTGAAATAGTGAAATTAAATATGAAAAAAATACTACTTGGTTTAGCACTGCTTTTAGGTATTAAAAGCGGAACAGCCCAGTTTTCCTCAATGAATGTTGCGGGGTTAATGGTGCCAAAGTACATGATGTCTGGTGATTCAACCCGACGTATGCCAACATTTATGCGTTTGCGTATCCAAAATTTGATGCCAAATTCTGAGTATCGATACGTAATCCGAGGAATAAAATCTAGCGATTTTAATTCTAAAGCCATGGCACCTGGAGCTGGAAACCCGATGTATGTAGATACGGCTAAAGGTAATTTCAGATACTATTCAAGTACTTCGTATTGGACCGCTACAACTACAGGACCTAACGGTGATGATACATTCAAAACCGATTTTATGGGTGTCCATGAAGGTTGGTTTGGCCTTGTTGGAACTGGTAGTACGGCCTATTGGTCACCTGGCACAAAGATTTATTTATCAATAATTGCTGTAGGATTAACAACAAATGATACCGTTAGAATGTATTGTGAAGATTCGTTGGAAGTACTTACCGTAACTAGAAGTAGTTCTTCTAAACGTGCACAAGGTGTTTGGGGAAAGTCTAAAGCTAGCGGAAAATCATTTGTTGCATTATTTGATAATTCAACCGGTGCTGGAAGACCCGAATGTTTGGTACCTTTAGAGGGTAATTGGTGGAGTTATACAGGTAGTAATTTATCGAATTTGGTGGGTTATCATTTTAATAATTCCTATAAAAAGGCTAACAATTGGGGTGGATTTATTCCTAATGGGTTATCTACGGGTATACAGAGAGTAGATCATTTATCTGCATCTAGTGGTATGAGCATTTATGCGAATAAGGATGCCGATGGAGTATGGGGTCCTTCAGCTAAAAATACGGTTAGTTTGACAGGTGGATATTGGAACGAGATTTTATTGGATAATGATGATGCGGCGTTGGTTCCACCATCCATAGAATTCTGGTCACGTAGCTCAACTACCACAGAATCAGTTGGTACATATAAGATTTATGCAAAACGTATGTACGCGAATGAAGATAGTTCTTTTGCTCGTTTTTATGTTAGCGGTGGTACGGCTTTAGAAGGAGCTAGTAAGGATTTTACTGCTACAGAACGTTTAGTAAAGTTTGCAGGTTCTAAAGGTGTTCAGTACGATACTATTTCAATCAATATTAACGACGATAATATCTCTGAAGGTCCAGAAATTATTGTTGTTGGATTAGACAAGCCAACCAATGCGGCCATTGGAGTTGAAAGAGCACATTCCATTACAGTAAATGATAATGATATTGCCAATATTTCTATTTCTACTTCGCCTATTGTAGTTAAAGAAAATGCTGGTAAAGTTGGCATAACTTTAAAAATGGATAAAGCGGTTAACGCTTCTTCAAAATTAAAGTTAACCGTAATTAAGCAAGGTGATAGTACTTCTATCCCTTCAGAGTTTGAATTAGGTTCTACGGGTAAGGATTCTGTTGTTACATTGGGAAAATCAGGAAGTACCGATTCTATCACCATTTTTGCCAAAGTAAATGATGATTTCAAAGCGGATCCAAATGATACTGTAATTGTTCGTGTAAGACAAATCGAAGGAAATGCGTTTTTAGCAGATTCGCTTATTACCATAGTAATGACCGATAATGATGGTCCAAGTAAGGTTGCATTTGCAGGCCCACGTGCATTTACTGTAAATGAAAAAGATGGCTCATTTAATGTAAAAATTGCTGTACTAAGTAGAACTGACGCTACTGCAGATTTCTCTTTACGTTGTTACACAGCAAGAAGCTCTGCTACAGAAGGTGTAGACTTTAAATTTAATCCTACCTCCAAAATAATTAATATTGATTCTAAAACTCCAGATACCATAGTGGTAAACGTTCCAGTAATCAATGATGATTTACATGAATTGAATAAGACCATTTATTTTGGATTAGGTGGTTTATCAAATACCGTTGTTAATAATAAGGATACATTAATAGTTTCATTGATTAATGATGATTTGCCAATACATAAAATCAGTACCATCAATAAGCAAAACGCAACTACTGGAGTTGCTGATAGTTTAAATATTCGTTGCCGAGTTTACGGAACAGTTTATGGAGTAAATATGCGCGTTACCGGATTCAATTTTACCATTATGGATAATACCGGTGGAATAGGAGTGTATAATAGTCCAAAAGTGTTTGGATATGCCGTGAATGAGGGTGACAGTATTATGGTTCAAGGAAGAGTAGGTCAATTCCAAGGATTGGTACAAATGGATCAGTTGGATACAGTAATTGTAATTGCAACTTCTCGTAAGCTTAAGTCACCAACAGTGGTAACGGCTTTGGGAGAATCTACGGAGAGTTCATTAGTAACCATGCGTAGGGTAAAATTGGTAGATCCTGCTGAATGGCCATCTACTGCGTTAAATGCCAATGCATTTAAAAATGTTCGTATTGTAGGTACTACAGGTAGAATAGACACCATGAACATCGATGCAGAGACTGATATTGATGGAAATGCTGCACCTGAAGGATATTTTGATGTTATTGGAATTGGTGGACAATTTGATAATAGTAATCCATTTACCTCTCGTTATGTATTGAGTCCTAGAAGAATTTCTGATTTCAATGCTTCACCGCTACCTGTTGTAACGTTCACAGAGACTTTGGATTCTGTATTTGAAGCGGCGGATTCATTCCGTATGGATTTCAAAATTGCACCAGCCGATGATAATTTCTCATTTGATGTTGTTGTAAAATCGGCTACTGCTGTAAGTCCAGATGATTATGATTTTGCTACACGTAAGATTAATATTATCAAGAATACAAGTAGTGTAATGATTCGTGCCAATATATCGGATGACAATGTTTACGATGGAGATAAGTATGTAGAGTTTGCTATTCGAAATATTCAAGGTCCTGGGAAGATTGGTGCAGATTCAGTATTAGTATTGAAAATAAAGGATAATGAAGTTAATAGTGTTAAGCGATTTGCATTGGGCGGTATCAAGATGTATCCAAATCCAACAAACGGGATGTTCACAATTCAGTCAAGTACAGAAATGGCTGAAGTTAGAATAACCAATATGGTTGGAGCAGAAATCACATCCAATACCGTAAATGCGAAGCAGTTTAAATCTTCGATTTCAGGAACTGCTGGAGTTTACATGATTCATGTAAAATTGAAGGACGGAAGCGTGTACACGGATAGAATTCAATTGTTGTAATATAAAAATCATATTAATACCATAGGCCACTTCGTATGAAGTGGCCTTTTTTTTGGATGGTGCCACAATAAATTGATTAACTTCGCCTCACCTTGAAAGCTGTATTACAATTTTTAAAATACGCGGCCAATCATAAAGGATTGATTGCGGCCAATTTCGTATTTAACTTACTGTATATTCTGTTTCAGTTAACATCACTGATGATGATTATGCCCGTTTTACGATTTCTTTTTTTACGGGATAAAACTGAACAAGCACTATCTTCTAAGAATTTTGGCGTAGGTGATTGGTTTAATTATCAATATCAGTCTTTCATTTCTTGGTTTGGAAATCTTGCCAAAGGTGAGCCATTTACTGCATTGGCTTATCTATGCATTGCTTTAGTAGTTGTTACGGTATTGAAAAATGGTTTTAGGTATTTAGCCATGAATTTTATGGTTTTAATACGGAATAGAAGTATCCAAGAAATCAGAATTGGGATTTATGAAAAGTGTTTATCATTACCGATTGCATTTTTTACCAACGAGCGTAAAGGCGATCTAATGTCTCGAATGAGTAACGACGTTAAAGAAATTGAATTTGCGCTAATGGTTTCTTTGGAGGCTTTGTATTTTCAGCCATTGAATATTCTACTTTTTTTAGTTGCGTTAGTCGTTTTATCGGCCAAATTAACCTTATATATTCTACTTTTTTTACCAATTACTGCTTTAATAATTGGTTTGATAGGTAGAAGTCTACGAAAGAAAAGTGGAAAAAACCAAGAGTTAATGGGAAAGGTAATGACTGCCTATGAGGAAACGTTGGGAGGAATTCGTATTATAAAAGCGTTCAATGCCAGTGGTTGGTTCAGTGAAAAATACAAACGGCAAGATGAAGAGTATACTAGAAATAATATTTCGGTGCAACGCCGCTACGATTTAAGCTCGCCCATGAGTGAGACGATAGGGCTAGGTGTATCGGCTTTATTGTTATGGTTGGGCGGTGGGATGGTATTCCGGGGTGAATTAGACCCGGAGTTCTTTTTAACCTATTTTGCGATTTTTAGTCAGTTAATTCCGCCTTTTAAAGCTTTTTCCAATGCGCTATATGCTGCGCAGAAGGGTATTGCTTCTCTAGATAGAATTAAGGAATTGGTTACGGCACCAGAGACTGTACAAGACCCGGTATCTGCCAATCCGCCTGTATTTGATCATGCTATTGAATTTAAAAATGTTGGGTTTAGTTACATAGATGGAAGTGAGGTGCTGTCAGATATTTCCTTCACAATTAATAAAGGAGAAACGGTTGCATTGGTTGGGCCTTCAGGGGCAGGAAAAACTACAATTACCGATTTGTTAGCAAGGTTTTATGATGTTAGCACTGGAAGCATTGAATTGGATGGAGTGTCAATTAAAACAATGAAACAGGATGAACTGAGAAAACTAATTGGCGTTGTAAATCAAGAGAATATATTATTTAATGATTCGATTCGAAATAATATCCTGTTGGGTAAGTTGACCGCTAATTCTGGAGAAATTGAATCTGCGTTAAAAGCAGCCTACGCATCTGATTTCGTGCAGGATATGCCTTTAGGTATGGATAGTGAGGTGGGTGAGCGTGGAGGGCGTTTGAGCGGCGGACAAAAGCAGCGATTAGCGATTGCTAGAGCTTTATTGAAGAATCCTGAAATTTTGATCTTGGACGAGGCCACTAGTGCATTGGATTCTCAAAGTGAAAAAGCTGTACAATTGGCTTTGGAGAAGTTAATGAAAAATCGAACATCCATTATTATTGCGCATCGTTTATCAACAGTAACCCATGCAGACAGAATAATAGTTTTGGATAGGGGTAAAATTGTTGAAACTGGAACTCATATTGAGTTATTAGCCAAGAACGGATTATATGCTCAATTGATAAAACTACAGGAATTAAAATCTTAATTAAGATATTTAATTCCTGTAATCAATATATTTTTAGACTGTTGGATTCGTTGATTCAGAAGAATCAACCTCAGAATTTGAAGTGGTTTCTGAACTATCTAAGGCATCCGAATTTTGGTTATTGGACGGCATCTCAGTATTCAGTTCTGAAGCTGCTTCTGGAACTTGAATTGAATCAGACGCAATTGTAGTATGTAAATGATTGGCTTGGTTCTCAAGTTGGCTATTTGCGACTTCTTGAACTGCATCGGATTCTTCGTAAGGCCTTTTACCTATTAATCGTTCTAAATCGGATTTAAAAATAATCTCCTTTTCTAATAATTCTTTGGCAACCGCTTCTACTTCAGCTCGTTTTTCAGTTAAAAGCGCGATGGTTCTTCGGTAAGCATCTTCAATCATGCTTCTGGCTTCTTCATCGATAAGTTGGGCTGTTTTTTCGGAATAGGGTCTCTGATAACCGTACTCCCCTGTAGGATCGTTGAAGGAAACATTACCAATATTTGCATTCATACCATAAATGGTAATCATGCTGTAGGCGAGTTTTGTAATTCGCTCTAAATCGTTTTGTGCTCCAGTTGATACTTTTCCAAAGAATATTTGTTCTGCTGCTCTTCCACCCAGTGTCATTACCATAGAATCTAACAATTGTTCGGTTCTGTATAGGTATTGTTCTTTGGGTAGATATTGGGCATATCCCAACGCAGCTACACCTCTAGGAACTATGGAAACCTTTAGTAAAGGATCTGCAAATTCTAAGAACCAGCCGGCAACGGCATGTCCTGCCTCATGGTAAGCAACAATTTTCTTTTCTTCTGGAGATATTATTTTATTTTTCTTTTCCAAACCTCCAATAACACGATCAATAGCATCTTGGAAGTCTTTCATTTCTACTAATTCTTTTCCTCTTCTGGCTGCAATTAATGCAGCTTCATTGCAAACGTTTGCAATTTCTGCTCCTGCAAAACCAGGAGTCTGAGTAGCAAGTTTATGAGCATCTACATCGGTGGCCAATTTGGTTAATGGCTTTAAGTGCACGTTGAAGATTTGCTCTCTTCCAACAATATCGGGTCTATCAACACTTATTTGACGGTCAAATCTACCCGGTCTCATTAACGCGCTGTCTAATATATCGGCCCGGTTGGTAGCTGCTAAAATGATAACACCTGAATCGGTACCAAAACCATCCATTTCAGCCAATAATTGGTTTAGGGTATTTTCTCTTTCGTCATTAGAGCTTTGAATTAAATTTTTTCCTCTCGCTCTACCGATAGCATCAATTTCATCGATGAAAATAATAGATGGTGCTTTTTCTTTAGCTTGTTTGAAAAGATCTCTTACTCTACTTGCTCCTACTCCCACAAACATTTCTACGAAATCAGAACCAGACAAAGAGAAAAATGGAACACCTGCTTCTCCTGCTACAGCTTTTGCCAATAACGTTTTACCTGTTCCAGGAGGGCCTACAAGCAGTACGCCTTTTGGTATTTTACCACCTAAATTTGTGTATTTTTTCGGGTTTTTTAAGAAGTCTACTACTTCCATTACTTCTTCTTTTGCTTCTTCTAACCCGGCAACATCTTTAAATGAGACATTAACTTTAGTATCTTTATCGAATATCTGTGCTCTTGCCCGTCCAATATTAAAAATGGATGCACCGCCACCGGCACCACCACCACCAGACATTCTGCGCATGATAAGATTCCAAAAAATCAAGAAAATGGCAAGCATAAATACCCAGTTGAACAGTTCTCCGAATAAATCGGAATGAGTTTCCCATTCAATTACCAATTCATCGGGGTTCAATTCTTTGGCTTGCATTGTTTTCTTTAACTCTTGAATTTC
Source organism: uncultured Flavobacteriaceae bacterium (assembly GCA_964554385.1). Lineage (GTDB taxonomy): Bacteria > Bacteroidota > Bacteroidia > NS11-12g > UBA955 > JAGKXC01. The sequence goes on from CAZKOM010000004.1 coordinate 31,763, forward strand.
ATTGTTAAAGAATCCTTTTTCAATTTCAAAACTATAATTTGGCTCTGCAGAACCCATTAAATCTTGTCTTGGCTTAGCATTTTTATAACGCTTTTGTTGAATTGCTTCTTTGGTAAGATAAACATTTACCACGCGTTCATTTTGAATTACAAGTTTTTTAACGTCACCTTGTAAAATCATTGCTTTAACATCTCTCCATTTTGTACTTTGCCCTGAATTTTGGGGCAAAAACAACATAGCCATTAGAATTACAAAAAGAATTCCATAAAGCCAATTAGGATTGAATTTAAAACCGTTTGTGTTTTGTTTCTTTTTGTCTTGTTTCGGTTCGTGATTTTCCATCTCGCTTAAATAGTCAAAGTTTAGACCAATTGCTGGTATTTTTCAAAACTACGAATTATTACAGGCAATCAGTCATGGATATGGACGAATCGTCATATTTTTTTGATAACCTAAGAAAATAAGTTTGGCAGATTTGATATTATGATATTTTGGTATTTGATTTAACAAAAAGACTGTAAATAAGTTCTAGAATATTTCATGTAGACACCTAACATATACATAATGTTATATATTCTTAATTATTGATTATACAACTTTTTTTCATCTACTTTTGTAGAATAAGTTCGAAAACATGATAAATAAGTTATTGCAAAATAGGATTTTGGCAGCCAATAAAAAGTATATATTGTTAGCCATTTTTGTGATTATTGGTGTTTTTTTCTTGATTTTCTTACGAAGTGATTCTGATATTAATCCTAAGATTACTCGCTCCAATACTGCAGATAGTTTATGGCAACAGTTGGAAAAGATCAAGGAGGGAACTTACGAGATGGTTACTTTTAGAGAATTACATAGACTATCTCAAATGCCTAATAAAAAGGAAGAACATGATAAATTGTTAGGTTATGTATTAAAGCGAGGTGAACAGGAAGGTAATCAACGTGTTCAAGTGTATTACAGCATAAATAGGTCATTTGACTTTATTTGGCATGGTAAATATGATTCAGCCTTACTGTATGGAAAGAGGGCTATGGAAATTGGTAAGGGATTTTCGGATATTTCTCCCTGTATGTATTATTCGCCCATCTCTATAGCATATTATCAATTAGGCAATTTGAGTGAGGCAATAAATTTCATGAAAATGGGGTATGAGCATGCCAAAAAGGTGGAGGATTATTCAAATTTGAATAATTACGCAACCAATCTAGGTACTTACTATTTTAATAATGGCATGTATGGATCTGCATCGCGTTATTTTCAAGAGGCAGTTGCAGCAGGGCAGAAGACGGGAAAGATTAGTAATGTATTAATTAATAATATTATATCGATTAAGTCTACAGAATTAGGCGTTCTAACAACCATTGAAGATTGGAAAAAATATGATTCAATTCTCAGCAGGCCAAACAATGAATTTGAGCGACAGTTAACTACATTAAATCGAGTTAATTTATTTCAAGCTCAGAAGCGTTGGGAGGAAGCATCTCGGTTATTGCAGCAAACCCCCGATAGTACATTAGACTTATATTTTATCATTAATAAAATGTCTTTGGTATTAAACGATTTGGATAGAAAACCGGATCGTTTGATGCAAATGACTGATTATATAGGTAAACATAAAAATTGGTTACGACGCAATTTTACACAAGGCTTAATGGAATTGCATACCTATTTGAATGCCGTAGTTGAATATAACCCCAATTTGCTTCCGATGGATACATTAAGACGGTGGGAGTTAGATAACGATGCTAATTTGAATCAAAATGCATTGGCTAAGAGTTTCTTAAATGAGTTATACGCGAAACTGTATATTTCTTCTGGAAATTATGCTATGGCTAATACTAAGTTAAATGCGGCCATGGTGTATACTAGGGAATATATGCAGACCAATGATTCATTAAAACGTGCTGATTTTATTGAGCGAATGGAAAATGCACGTATCAATGAAAAGTTGGACGATTTAACTTTAGAATTACAGCAAAAAACGCAAAGAAATCAACTGGTTACAATCGTATTAATAGCTTTATTACTCATTCTAGGATTAACTATTTTAGTATTATGGTTATTAAATCGTAAGCGTGAGAAATCTCTTGAATTAATACAGGTACAATTACATCAGCAGGAAGAAGAACAACGATTCTTGCGTAAAGAGCGCGAGTTGAACGATAGAATTGTTTCAATTACTCATATGATGATGGAGAAAACGGGTGATTTAGTGAAGCAATTAAAAGGAATGAAATCGGCCAACAAAGACGATTTAGAAGAAATTAGACGGGCATTGGAAGCGATGGTTCGAGTAGATACCGGGTCTAATCCCCAAATGGCCGATACATTAATGAAGGAAAATGATGTTCTTTTAAATAAATATCCAGCAATTCAAAGTTTGAATTTAACTGAAAGAAGGATATTTATACTTTCTGTAGAAGGATTTAAATCCAAAGACATTTCAAACTTGGTAGGTGTAACTCCTCAGTATATACACAATGTTCGTTCTAAAATTCGTAAAATTTTAGGTGTTGAAAATCAGATACACTGGGAAGAATTGAAGTAACAGCAGAATTAAGATTTCGTACTGTAATAGGATAGCATTTATGTAGCGATTCGCGCTTATTTAAATTGACTTAATACCTCAAACAGTTTATAAATTTCAGTAAATGAATTGTATAGAGGTGTTGGGGCCATTCGAATAACATTGGGCTCTCTCCAATCGGCAATAATGTCATGATTGGCAAGAAAATCGAAGATTGATTTACCGTTGCTGCCTGTTAGAATACTCAATTGACAGCCTCTTTCATGAAAATTATGGGGTGTAATTATTTGTAGTTGAAGTGTAGGATTTAATTCGTTTGCTTCCGCGATACAATCAAATAAGAATTGAGTTAATTCTTCGCTTTTCCTTCTTAAATTTTTAACTCCGCCAGCTTGTTTGAAAATTTCCAAGCTCGCATGGTGAACAGCCATCCCGAAAACTGGAGCATTTGACATTTGCCAACCCGCGGCTCCTGGTTCTGGGATGTATCCTTTTTGCATCAAAAAACGAACATCTTCTTTATGTCCCCACCAACCTGCTAAACGCGGAGTATCTGGATTTAGTCCATGTTTTTCATGAATAAAAACGCCGCTGACATTTCCTGGCCCGGAATTTAAGTATTTATACGAACACCAAGCAGCGAAATCTACATTCCATTGGTGTAGCTCCAATGGAATATTGCCCGCCGCATGGGCTAAATCAAATCCTGCCAATGCACCCACTTGGTGTGCTTTTTGGGTGATTTCGGGAATGTTGAAATATTGGCCTGTGTAATATTGTACTCCTGAGAAAAAACATAATGCTAATGTGTCTCCGAGTTTTTCAATTTCTGATATAATATCTTCTGTTCTTAAGGTATATTCACCAGATCTTGGACTTAGTTCAACTACAGCATCACTATAGGATAGCCCTCTACTTTCCACATGTGTTTGTACGGCATACATATCGGAAGGAAATGCACCTGCTTCCATGAGTAATTTGTAACGTTTTGGAATTAAATTACCGCTGGAATCTTTATTGAATGTTGGCCGATAAAAGCTATGTAATAGTAGATGTAGGTTAACGGTTAAATGATTCATTACCACTACTTCGTGGGGTTTGGCTCCTGCGATTTCAGCGGTTAAATCTGTTAAAAATTTATGGTAGTGAAACCAAGGTTTTTTTCCATGAAAATGACCTTCAACTCCCCATTTTGCCCAATCTTCAAGTTCTGATTGCAGTGCTTTCTGAGCTGATTTGGGCTGTAATCCTAGTGAGTTCCCGCACAAGTAGATAACATCATTTCCATGAATACTTTCAGGAAAGATAAATTCATTTTTGAAATCTTTAAATGGATCAGCATGGTCTTTAGCTGTTGCAAAATTGCGATTGATTTCAGTTCTCATACGTTTGGCAAAGGTAGTATAGTCCTAAGGATTTTACCATGATACCCATCAGGGAATCAACATTGTTTTGTGATCCTAAAGTGTATTATTACTTTTTTATTGGATTGTTATACCTTTGTGAATCAATTTACTACGGCCTTGAAATTTGAAGAAGCAATTAAGCAAAAGAAATTTGAGTCAGACGCTCAAAAAGCATATTTAAATATTTTATATACTGCGAGTTGGCTTCAATCTGAATCGAGGGATTTGTATAAAAAACACGGTATTACCAGTCAACAGTATAATGTTTTACGCATTTTGCGGGGTCAGTATCCAAATCATGCTAATCCCAAATACATTAAGGATGTAATGTTAGATAAAAATCCGGATTTGACGCGGTTGTGTGATCGATTATTAAAGTTGGGCCTGATAGAAAGAGCGGCTTGTCCGGAAAATAGAAGGAAGATGAATATAGGAATTACCGATCAGGGATTGGCTTTATTGGAGACAATTGACCCAGAGGTATCTGCGTATTTTGAACAAATTGCAAATAAGAGTAAAATGGATTTTGCTTTATTGAGTGATTTACTTGATACCATGCGTGGTTAACGTTTGCGCATCAACGTTAAACCATCTCGGATTGGTATTAAAATAGTTTCAAATTCCGTTAAGCTTTGAGCATACACATTGAATTCGTGCATGTTTTTCGTGTCTTTATCCGTAATTCTATCAGATTCTATTACCACCCGATTACTCCAAAGGGTGTTGTCAAATAACAAAATTCCATTATCACTTAGGAGTTTTTTTGTTATTTCTAGATAATTTTTGTAATTGGTTTTGTCTGCATCTACGAAAATGAAATCAAAATTTTTGGTTTCATCCCAATCGGCAAGAATATCTAGTGCATTTCCACCGTGCCAATGTACAAGATGATCTTTTTGGTGTTGTTTCCAAAAGTTTTTTGTTTTCCATAGGGTTTCGGCATCGGCTTCAATAGAATGTATTTCACTGCCTTGAGGTAGATTTTTTACTAAGCAGGCGGTGGCATAACCGGTAAAAGTGCCAATTTCCAATACCCGTTTTGGTTGATGGATAGCTACAAGTTGACTTAAAAGTAATCCTTGAAGGTGTTCGCTTAACATTCTTGGATTAATCATTTTTTTCCAAGTAAAATGGTGGATAGCCTGTAAAAACGGGTCTTCAGGCGTAGAATGATTCGCCGAATAATCGTGAATTGAAGTATGCCAATTGCTATGCATGAAAGTAATACAAAAATGAACTTGTTTTTTTAAAGGAAAAACATATTTTCGCGTTGAATTAATCAAGAGGCAAATTATGTACTGGACACTTGAATTGGTAAGTTATCTTGACGATGCTCCATGGCCTGCAACAAAGGACGAATTAATTGATTATGCAATTCGTTCTGGAGCACCTTTGGAAGTGATAGAGAACTTACAAGAACTGGAAGATGATGGTGAGCCTTACGAGAGTATCGAGGAGATTTGGAGTGATTATCCAACGGACGATGACTATTTCTTCAACGAAGACGAGTTATAACTCCTCAGACTTGTAAGATTACTACATTAAAGACCGTCTTAATAGGCGGTCTTTTTTAATAGTAGGGATACGATAGTATCGCGTAACTTTTGAATATTCGATTGTTCGGATGCGGAAATAAATACCGCAGGGGCATTTTCTTTTGCGATCCAACTTTTTTCAAATTGATCGATGGATAATCCTGAGGATCCCACAAAAAAGTCATCGGGTTTCCCTTTGAAAGCATCCACTTTATTAAATACAATTAATTCTTGCTTATTAGAAGCACCAATTGCATGCAGTATCTCGGTGACTGCCTGCATTTGTTTTTCAAAGTTGGGATTAGAGATATCTACTACGTGTACTAATAAATCTGTTTCTATGGCTTCGGCCAATGTACTTTTGAAACTCTCAATCAGTAAAGTTGGCAGTTTTCTAATAAATCCTACCGTATCGGAAAGTAGGAAAGGGATTACTTTTCCGTCCTGTTCAGGATGATGAAAAACCACTTTTCGAACGGTTGAATCTAACGTAGCAAACAATTTATTTTCTACCAAAACATCGGAACGAGAAAGCAAGTTCATGATGGTACTTTTACCAACATTGGTATATCCAACCAAGGCAACGCGGTAGGTATTTTCTCGGGATTTTCTTTGCGTAACCCCAATTTTTTCAATTTGAGCTAGTTTATCCTTCAGTAAACTAATGCGATTTCTTAGTGCTCTTCGGTCTGTTTCGATTTCAGTTTCACCCGGACCTTTCATTCCAATACCCCCTTTTTGTTTCGAAAGGTGGGTCCACATACCGGTTAATCTTGGCAACATAAAAATGCTTTGGGCTAATTCAACTTGTGTTTTTGCCTGTGCTGTTTTTGCATTCGCCGCAAATATGTCTAGGATTAAATGAGTTCGCGTAATGACTTTAACATTGTTTAGTTCTGTTTCGATATTTTTAATTTGAGCCGGTGATAAATCATCGTCAAAAACTGCCATATCTACATTGTTTTGCTTACAGTAATCGCTAATTTCTTGTAATTTTCCTTTGCCAATGTAAGTTTTAGGATGGGGATGTTCTAATTTTTGGGTAAATCGTTTAATGGGGGTACCGCCACTAGTAATGATAAGTTGTTCCAATTCATCCAATGTTTCCTCCATTGGAAAATCAGATTTTTGGGTTTCAACGCCAACCGTTATGGCTTTTTCTATGCTTTTTGGAGTATCTTTCAAGGAGTAGGGAGTAAAATGTTAAAAAAGGAGTACAAAATTAAGGTTCACTTTGGGATTATCCCTCCTAGCGATGAAATTTGGAGAATATTATCTCTATGAAGAAAACCACTACCCTACTTTTGGCGTTTATATTGGGTTCGTTTTCTTTAATCGGCCAGTCGATTTTCATTTCGAATAAATCTCGACTAAATAATAAACGAAATCAATTTCATCGGCCCATTGGATTGTATCAGGATCAAATGTTTACACTGGATTTTTCTAGTTACAATTTGGAATCGGGTTTTACATTGGAGCGCTACGATGCACAGTTAGGATTTTCTAAAAGCCGAGATTTTAAAGTGGCAAGTAGAAATTGGGTTTTGAAGGTTTTTTTGTCTGATTCGATGATTTTTTGGGTAACCATTAATAGACAGAAACGAGGACAAATAGAAGTTAATTTACACTCAATTTCTACTACATTAGATGGTGAACCTCAGCAACATTCATTAGGGGTATATGATTGGGGGGAGATTGGGTCAGGGGATATATGGGTTGATTTTTCTCAAGATCGTAAGAAATGGGTTTTGGCAGTTTTGTACAATAGCTCAAGTAAAGGTTTTCAGCCTTCGGCTAGGGTTGGATTTCTAATTGCTGATATCCAAAGCAAGTACCGCTATTTGGATACTACCTTAGATACCAGAAATTCTGCCTATGAGTTGGAATGGAAGTCGTTAGAAATTAATAATAACAGTGAAGTAGCTGCATGTTTTTTTGATGATGAGCGATTGGAAAAGACCTCATTATTTTCTGGTAAGCGGCAGGAAAAAAGCGAGGCATATCAATATTTGCTGGTTAAACAGTTCATACAACAGGGTGTTTGCGAGGCTAGTGGAAATATTCGCGATGCGATGATTTATTGTCATCCAATCTCGGGCAATTTTTATATTGCCGGATATTTTCAAGAAACAGATTCTAAGGGATTGGATGGATGTTTTATTCGGTCTTTACAGTTGTCCAAGGATAGTTTGGTTTTATTGCATTGGTTTTCAGACAGTGAACAGCGGACGTTAATGAGCAATTTGAATTCGCGTAAAAGTGAGAAAGTACAGAATTTCGAAATACGGGACGTAATTGCTTTAGATAATGGTGGTTGGCTGTTGATTGGGGAACAATATTATGTAACGAGGCAGATGGAGACCTATTATGTGAACGGATTGCCTCAAAATACAACGCGGCAATTCTATCATTATGGTAATTTAGGATTAAATTTTTTAAATGTTGATTTGGAAAAGCATGGCGAACCCATTGATTCGGTTGTAGTAATTTCAAAAAATCAGGTTTCTTCCAATTCTGGGGCTCATTTACTAGGTTATGGCATGTACATATGTAAGAATACCATAAATTTCATCTATAACGATAGTGAGACGGAGGCAAATCGTATCATGCATATTAAAATTAACAATAAATTGGATATGGAGCGTGGTTGGTTGTTTAGACAAGAGAGTATTATTGGAGAAATCATACCCGATGAAGGGAAGCAGATTGATTATTGTATGTTTGCAGTACCAGTAATTCGAAGTAAAGAATGGTACTGGATGCAGATTTTATCCGATGATTGAGCAGTTTAGGCAAAATAAATTAGGCATTGGCGTATTGCTGTTTATCGCCGCGTTGTTGGTACGCGTTTTTTTGTTATTGCTAGTAAAATCCAATCCTCTTCCAATTAATAATATTGGCGTTTTTGATGGGGCGATACAGTGGTTAAACAGCCATTTGTATATTTCAATGGCTATTTCCTTTTTACTGTTAATATTTCAGTCTTATTTGGTTAATTCCATATGTATCGGTTCTGGCGCGTTGCAAGGTAGTGGCATTTTAGGGACCTATTTCTTCTTATTATTGAATACATTGTTTATTGAAAATGTGTTTTTTTCAATCGGACAAATTGGTAATTTGTTCATCCTGTTAGGTCTTAATTTCTTGTTTCGTTTAAAAGAGGGCTACGATACTCGATTATTATTCTACAGTGCATTTTTATTTGGTATCGGTATTCTATTTATTCCAGATCATATATGGATATTAGTATTTGTCATTTTAGGTATTTTAATATTCAAAGCCATTGTATTTAAAGATGTTATCGCCGTGGTATTAGGGTTGATTATGCCTTTGTATATTACTAAATCACTGTGGTATTTATTTAACCTACAATCCGTGGAAATTGGAAATTTAGAGGTGGTTCAACTGTCACTTCAGTCTCTATTGAGTTTAGGGTTATTTCCTAATACGGACTACATTGTCATGGGAATATTTTTACTTGCTGCGTTATTGGGTTTATTCCAACAAATAGGCACCTACTTTAATCGCAATATTGAAGCTAGACGGAGTATATCATTAAACGCTCTTTTCTTTGCTTATAGTTTATTTATGTTGCTTTTGCATTGGAGAAATCTCGCACAGTTCCACATGTTAATTTCCATTCCATCAACATTTTTACTTGTGAATTTCTTCAATGAAGATAGGATTGGTTTGTGGAAACGATTTATCAATTTATTGTTACTTGTTTTAGCAATATTCTCCTTGGTAGGTCGTTTTTTGATTTAAAGATTATTTTTAAGCGAGTTCAATAAATCAATTTCCTGGCAATTTGCGATAATGTCCTTTTCTATTTCGTTTAAGGCAGTAATAATAGGATTTGTATTATTGGGATGCCAGGGCGTTGGAATAGCTAGAGAGTGATGTATTCTATGTATAGCGTAAGTGATTCCCGAAAATTCCCGATAATGAAATAGGTATTGGGATTCTAAGAATTTATCAAATCGTTGAAGAAATAACTCTTTATCTTTATGATTGAGCAATGTTAGTAATGCTTTATAACATTGCCTTTGTTCTGCAAGTGTATTGTAGAATTCATAAAGGCTATTTAAGTGATTATCTATAAGTATTTTATCGATAATTAATTCTACTGAAACATGAAGGGAAAACCACCATCGCTCTAAGCCATGCGTGGCACCCAATTTACTCCAAGATTCTCGATGGTTTTGGTAAATATTTTCGAAAAATTTAGATTGATGAAACAGCTTATCTCTTTCAACATGTTGCCATCCGCCATCGCAAAAAGCCATTAGATTTGCCGAAATTATTTCTTCATTATTTTTAAGAGAAAGCCACGAGATACGGTTATTATTTGGTAAAAAATGCCTCAATAAATCTGGGGCAATCAAAGCGGCATTAAATTGTGGTTGATTTGATTTTCTATCAACTAAAAAGTGAGCAAAAAAGTTCATTTCTAAGGGGAATATAGAACGAAATCTTCATTGCGTTGTTTATCTGTTATTATAAATATGAGATTTTTAACTGTTTCCTTGATTACATTAACGTTGTTTTTTTGCGGCTGCGGTGGTCAGAAATCGAATAGTATAAACGAATCAGAAAGTAATATTATGGAAAGTAAAAACACATATGACGTTCAGAAATCCGATCAGGAGTGGTTGGAGCAATTAGGTAGCGAGGCTTTTACAGTTCTACGAAAGAAGGGTACAGAAAGACCTTTTAGTAGTGAATTTGAAACTACATGGGATACGGGAACCTACGTTTGCAAAGGTTGCGGTCAGGAGTTATTTTACAGCGATACAAAATTTGATGCGGGTTGTGGTTGGCCAAGCTTTTACCAAGCAATAGATAAATCAAAGGTTAGAGAAATTGCCGATTATTCTCATGGTATGTCTCGAGTGGAGGTTGTGTGTTCTAAATGTGGAGGTCATTTAGGGCATGTTTTTACCGACGGATATGGACAACCTACTGGACTTCGATATTGTATTAATGGAATAAGTTTGGGATTCAAGAAGAAATAATCTTGCTATGCGTTAAATTATACTTTTAGTCATTTTTACGAGGGTTGTTGGGTGTTTTATCCAATTGATAAACCAAGAAACTTGGTGATTTGAAAAAAATTGGCAAATTGTAATTATCACCGCCAAGCTTTTCGAGATTATTATTTACAACTAAGTAATCTGCATTGCAGTTTATTATACTGTCTAGGTGGCTTTGTGAATGTAATTGATGCGGGAAGCGAACCCAGCCTTTATGGTTTAGAAAATAAAGTTCTTGGGGATTAACACCCGCATTAGAAACAACTAACGATTTAAGAGGTATTTTTTTCCCGATTGTCTCTAATTCCATTTTGTATTTTTCTGATGGCTTAATGGATAATTCGTGCATCTGATTCAACAGTGCTTCCGAATTGGCAACAAGTAGAAGGATTGTTATCAAGGTTTTAGCGGAAGTTTTTTTGATTGTAGTTTTTTGGGTAGTTACTGACTGTACTGTTTCTACTTTCTGTTGAATATATTCTAAACCAAGGGCAGCGATAAATGCCATAAAAGGCATAAACGGAATGATGTAGTATGTGTGTTTTGGAAATACATCTCCTGTTTTAATAATGAATATTACGAATACAACTACAAATGCAAAAAACGAAAATTTTACTTTTTTAAAATTATCAATATCAATTAATTGAATATTTTTATTTAAATAATTTGTTGAATATTTGTTTTTGAATAAATAAGCAAGACCTAATAGAAATAATAATAGAGTAACAAATGAATAGAATGCTGTAAAATAGAATTTTTCTAATAGTAGTCGCCAATGTGGAACAATTTCTACAAATCCTTCGTAAAGCGATTTAGGATAATAAAGTTGAAAAGATTTATTAAGCTCTGGAACCCGATAAAAATACCATATCAAGCCGGGAATAATCGAAATTAAGCACGTTGTTATAAATCGGATTTGAATTAAGTTTGGTGGAAATTGATTGGATTTTTTGTATTGTTCTACGAGTTTAGGAGTTATGAATACCAGTGTTGCTAGCCATGCAATGGCGGGTAACTTGCTTAGAACAGCCAAGGAAAAACTCAAAAATATGTATACAAGGTGATGTGGTTTAGTTGTGATTAAATACAGCTGTGCTTGTCTAATTCCTATTAATACCAATGCAATTGAAAAGGTATCGGGCATAATTTTTCTACTAAATGAGAACCATACGGAGAACAGTAAAATTGCGGAGGTATTTTGGGCGATTTGTTGAGAAAAAGCATGCAATAAGAATTGATACAAGGCCCAAACTCCCCAGGTGGAAATAAGTAAATTTATCCATCTACCCTGCCAGTGTTGGTATCCGATGACAGAATTAAAAAAAGCGATTATGGCTTGAAAAATGGGAAATTCTGAACCAATGAAACCTTCATTATTTCCGGAAAAATCGATTTGTGGATTGAAAAGGTTAAATCCATTGTTTTGTAAGTTTCGAGCGATCATGGCCGTAACGGTTTGTCGCCAATTATGTCCAATTTCTAGTGGTGGATTGGTTATACCAATGCATTGAATAACTAAGAATACTACTAAAAGTATGTGTATAAATTGAATTTTATGATAAAAGGGTTTGAAATTCACGGTAAGATTACCTTGATTTAGGTGCTTCGCAATTATACGTTTAAAATTCAAAACAATGCTGTTTCGTGGACTTGCTTTGTTGTAAATTGCCATTCATTTTATGAGTTCGGGTAAATTATTTTTATTGGATGGAATGGCTCTGATTTATAGAGCTTTTTTCGCTTTTAGTCAGAATCCAAGAATCACTAGCAAGGGTTTAAATGCAAGTGCGATGTTTGGGTTTACCAATACGCTATTGGATATTTTAAACAAACAAAAACCAACTCATATTGCGGTGGTATTTGATACTGCGGCTCCAACACATCGACACAAAGAATTTGAGGCGTATAAGGCGCATCGTGAAGAAATGCCTGAAGATCTTGCGAAGAGTATCCCGTATATTTTCAAAATAATTGAAGGATTTAATATCCCCGTAATTACTATGGATGGGTATGAAGCGGATGATATCATCGGTACCTTAGCATGGAAAGCAGGGGATGTTGGCTTGGATGTTTTCATGATGACACCCGATAAGGATTTCGGCCAGTTGGTTAGGCATAATGTGAAAATATACAAACCCGGTAGAATGGGTTCGCCCGATGAAATTTTGGGTGTTGAGGAGGTTTTGAAGAAGTGGGAAATAACTGAAATTAAGCAGGTTATTGATATTTTAGGATTATGGGGCGATGCTTCGGACAATATTCCGGGAGTACCGGGAGTGGGTGAGAAGACAGCAAAGAAATTGATTGCAGAGTATGGGAGTATTGAGAATATATTAGAAAACACAGACAAGCTCAAGGGCAAAATGCAAGAAAATATGATTGCCTTTGCAGAGCAAGCGAAAGTGAGTAAATGGTTAGCTACTATTGATACTCAGGTACCCGTAGATTTGGATTTAGTGAGTTTGCAGTTAGATCCTGTTAATGCTGAAAAACTAACCGAGGTGTTTGAGGAGTTGGAATTCAGGACTTTGGCCAAGCGAGTTTTAGGGGCTTCTGCAACAACTGCAGCGAGTGAGGAAGACGGAGCATCTAGACCTAAATCAGTAAAAAAAGCGCTGCCATCCAATCCATTGCAGGGTTCGTTGTTTGATAGTCCTTCTTCATCAGGTTCTTCGGCTTCCGTTGGCGAAGCCAATGAAGAAATTAACATGGATGAGGAAGGTAGCATGGTGCCGAAACTGACTATTACAGATGTTCCCCATGAGTATAAAACTGCAATTACAGCTGAAGAAAGACGGTATTTAATTAGTGAGTTAGAAGCCGCAGAATATTTCTGTTTTGACACGGAGACTACCAATGTTGAATCATTGCAGGCAGAGATTGTAGGATTGTCGTTTTCTACAAAACCTCATACGGCCTGGTACGTTCCGATTCCTTCAAATACGGAAGAAGCGTCTGCAATTTTACAGGAATTTGCTGGGGTTTTATCTTCATCGAAACTAAAAATTGCTCAAAATATTAAGTACGATGTGGCGGTACTTAGGAATTACGGAATAGAGGTTGCAAATCCTTGGTTTGATACGTTGTTGGCTCATTACCTTTTAGAACCTGACAAGAGGCATAACATGCAGGTTTTAAGTGAGGACTATTTAAACTATTCACCCATTTCTATTGAAACCTTAATAGGGAAAAAAGGTAAAAATCAAGGAAATATGCGGGATGTTTCGGTTGAACTTATTGCAGAGTATGCGGCCGAAGATGCGGATATTACCTTACAATTATATTTGATATTTAAGGATTTAATAGAGCAACAAGGGGTAAAGGAATTGTTTGAGACAGTTGAAATTCCTTTAGTTCATGTGTTGGAGGATATGGAGCGAAATGGTATTGCTTTGGACGTAGATTTCTTGAAGCAATATAGCAGCGAGTTGCTAACTCAAATGCAGTTGGTACAACAACGGATTTTTGAATCGGCGGGATTTGAATTTAATATTTCTTCACCTCAACAGGTTGGTAAGGTTTTGTTTGAACAGTTACAATTATTGGATAAACCCAAAAAGACGAAGACAGGTCAGTATCAAACAGATGAAGAAACTTTGTTGAGTTTGGTGGGAAAGCATACGATTGTACAAGATATTTTAGATTTCAGGGCCTTACAAAAGCTTAAATCTACCTATGTAGATGCTTTGCCAGAATTGGTGGATAAGGAATCGGGGCGGGTACACACTCACTTTAACCAAGCTGTTGCAGCAACAGGAAGACTAAGTTCTCAAAATCCCAACTTGCAAAATATACCCATAAGAACAGAGTTAGGCAGGGAGATTCGAAAAGCATTTATCGCTGGTGATCCTGGAAAGGTTCTACTGAGTGCTGATTATTCTCAAATTGAATTAAGAATCATTGCTCATATTTCCTCAGATCCTGGAATGAAGGAGGCTTTTCAAATGGGATATGATATTCATACAGCGACGGCGGCTAAGGTTTGGGGAGTGAATATCGATGAAGTGGATAAAGAGATGCGCAGAAAAGCTAAAACGGTGAATTTTGGAATCATTTATGGGATCTCGGCGTTTGGATTAAGTCAACGTGTGGGTATTAGCAGAGGTGAAGCCAAGGAGATTATTGATAATTATTTCCGGGAATTTGGTGGAGTTCGAGATTACATGGACGAGGCGGTACGAAAGGCGCAGGAAAACGGATATGTGGAAACCATTTTAGGTAGACGAAGGTATATTAGGGATATCCATTCTAGAAATGCAGTAATGCGTGGTTTTGCAGAAAGAAACGCCATTAATGCTCCAATTCAAGGCAGTGCTGCGGACATGATCAAGGTGGCCATGATCAAGATACATGATTGGCTAAAATCGGAAAAATTGTCTACGCGTATGTTATTGCAGGTGCATGACGAATTGGTATTTGACGTACCGAAAGAGGAGTTGACGATTGTACAATCCAACATCTGTAGCCTAATGGAAACAGCCATGCCTTTGTCCGTGCCTGTACTGGTGGAATCAGGTATAGGTGGCAATTGGTTAGAGGCGCATTAATTATAGAATTTCCACTGAACTCCTACTCGGAAACGGTAGGGCTGAATGGGATAGTAATTAACAAAATCATATCGGGGATTAAATCCTGGCATGTAGTTCAATTCATTAAAATGCTCCAATTTGAAATAGATGATAGCCGATTGAATTTGGGCTGTAAGGTAGGCATCCAGTTGGAGGTAATTTCCTGATCTGTTGCTTTGTTGCAAATTATAATAGAAACTTAAGGCATCGGGACGATATTCCACAGGGGTAAAAGAACCAATATACCAGGCATTTAAACCAATGCGCGTTCGCATGGTTTTTTTAAACAAATAGTATTCAAGATGAACATCAGTTAAACTTGTTAATTGAGGGATTCCAAAATTGAATAAATTGTTTATACTATCTGACTTAAATGACTGAAATGAAATTAATTGACTTATTTCAAAATGATTTATTTTTTGATTAATGGAGAAATTAACGGCGGTAAACGGAACCTGAAACAACCATTGAGATGGTTGAGCACTGTTTAACCTCAAAATGGGATTGGTGATAGAGCCAATTTGAAATTCAATATTTGAAATTGTGTAGTTTTTGTTTTTACGTTTTTTATCCCTGGCATCGATTATTTCATTGGGATTGAAGGTGGCCTCAATAGCAACTTTTGGAATATATGTAAGACGCAGCGATACTGAGTTTTTACCAATTTGTGAAAAGTTATTGTTGTATTGGAAGTGATTGGAGTAAAATTGTTGGTCGAATAAGTTGGCCGATTGTCTTTGAGAAAGGGCCTTAAACGTTACACTAAAGGGATAATGAAAATGGGGTATTCTCATTCCATCAATAATATAATCGATGCTATCTACATTTGATTTAATTTTTCGGGTACTATCATTGGCGGATTGTGGGGTTTGAGGAATATTTTTACCCGTTAAAATCGATGGTGAAGATGATTGTTGGATGGGTGCTTGTTTCAATTCCTGTTTCAATTTCCGAATAATAGGTGTTACGCTTACAAGGCCAATTTCGTAGGCACCTTGATTGTAACCGCTTACCGTGTAATTTGCATGTATGTAATTCCTTATGCCTGAAGTTGGTAAACTTATATTGGTATGAATGGCTGAGGATCTAAATTGTTTTGTCCCAGTTCCGTTGAAGTTGGGCTGTAATGATTCGGTGGTTGCCCGTTGGGTTGTCCAATTAAGTGTAACGTATCGGTTAGGATTTCTTTCACTGTTTAACTGAACACCCATTTTATGGGTGCCGAGTCTCCAGTAAGAGGAATCGTTGATTTTTTTATCGTATTGATAATATGAGGAGCCGTAGTAATTGGTATCTCGCTTTGTATCGGCATACTGAAAACGGGTTTTCTCCCAGACGGATTCTTGGGTAATTTTAAGTGTTTTAGACAGAGCGTATTGGTTGGCAATAAGATGACTATTTAGGCCATAAAATGATTTTGCTGGGCTGCTTAATCGGGATTCAAACGGACCAAAAGATCTAATTCCCCATGCAGTGGTATCTATTGTAGGCCAATATTGATTTACGGCGGAGGGGTTTAACCCACCGTATTCATTTCTGCGTAATCGGTTCCATGTAACGATGGTGAATTGCGAGAATTTACCGTTTTTGCTGAGGTAGTTACTTCCAATTTGCGTATTTCTTTGGGTGTTGTTTTGGCCCGCCCCGAGGATTAGATCTTCGTTTAACTGGCTTTTATAATCCAACGTTACGTTCCAAGTTGGGGAGAAATTTTGGGTATGGATGGCGTCAAAAACGAAGGTTCTACCATTGCCTTGGGTGTACTTCAATAAACTCAAAGGAGCTTTTGCCTTGTAAAATCGCATGGACTTGGCGGTTTTTAAAGTAGTTGCAATTGGATTTAGACCCACCTCCATTTGATTGGATAGACTTACAGGAGCTAATAAAAGTCCAGGTGATCCCGGTTCCCCCAAATTAATCCAAGCCCCATTTTGTCCAGGGAATAGAGTATTACTGGATAGGGGGTTACTGGAGTAGTATATTACATTGTTATAGTTTAAGGTGTCACCTCGATAAAAGTCATTGGGCTGAACACTTAGAATATTGTAACTGGATTCAAGTGGGTATTGCGGTAATTTTTTCTTTTTTTTCAGCTGTGCAATGGAATCCTTTTTAGATATGGGCGCGTCTTCTTTGGCTTCCATTCCCTTGAATTTGCTTAGGTCTATTGCGGGCTGTGCAAATGCCGATCCAGTGGTTAATACGAAGCCAATTAATAAACCAAACCAGAATTTTTTGGTTATTAATTTTAAGAGTTTCGTTGCAAATGGTTTATGCTTGTGCACGGGCTTACAAATTTGCATGAAATTCGGTGGTTATGTGATTTTTTTTAATTTTATCGATGGAAAATGTATTTCTTTACAACATGGAATGGTCTGTGGTAGTAGGAATCGTTTTGGTTTCTACCGTTAAGTATGCAATTGGAGTAGGAATGGCCGTTTTGTCGATTTCTTCCCCGTGGCTGGGATTTTTATTTACCTCTTTAGGTGGAATTTTGGGAGTAAGCATTTGGGTGTATTGGGGAGAAAAATTGCAATCGTTGTATTTTGATTATCGCAATCGTAGAGGTGTTATTTCAAAAAGATTTTCCAAAAAAAATAGGTGGTTGGCGCGGGTAAGATCGGAGGGGGGATTGCCAATTATCGCATTATTGGGTCCAGCAATAATTAGTTTGCCTGTTGCTTGTTTTATTGCCACGGGTATGGGTATTAGTAGGTGGAAAGTATGGAGAGCAATCAGTATTTCGGTTTTATTGTGGGGGGTGATGTTTTTCGGATTGTTGATTTTCTTTGATATAGATTTATCCCATTATTTCCGACATATTTTCTAGTTTTTTTGACTTCTGGGATTACTCATTGTAAATTGTGCGATAATTCATTGATTAGCATGAGTAAACGATTTTATGCCATTGCATTTATTGTAGTGTTGGTAGTTTCGGCGTGTAAGCGGGAACCAATTTCTTGGGATAATCGGGTGGCGGCGCCATTGTTTTCTACGCAGTTTCGATTGGGAGACATTAACAATGCGAATTTGCAACCCAATTTGATTGATTCCAGTTATCGATTGGTGTATGAAAATTTGGTTTACAGTTACAGGATGGAGAATGTTCGGGCATATGATACCGGATTATCTGTGTTCTTTACGTTAAATCGGTTAAAGCTGAATGATCAGAAAATTAATCGTGCTATTACCTTGGGTGAAATTAATCCCATTTTTAAATTACTTGATGGTCAGACGGCATTAGTTCCAGCTCAAAATCAGCAGAATTTATCACCGGTGCAAATTGATGCAAGTGCTTTCTTTGAAACGGCAACTTTGGATAGTGGTTATATGGATATTTCATTAACCAATTCTTTGCCTGTTCGGGTTAAATTATTGGTTTTTGAATTGTTGAATGCCGAAGATAACAGCGTAGTTGCTTTGGATTCATTTCGGGATATTGACACGGGAACTACCGCTACTCGACGTATTGATTTAGCTAACAAAACGGTATCAAAAAATTTGTTAGGTAGTATTAAGTTATTGCAAACAGAAGCCAGTAATGGACCGGTATTGATTGAGGCCAATAAAGGAGTTAATGTAGAATTGGCGGTAACCCGATTGCGTCCAAGAAGAGCTATTGCGGCATTTCCTTCCCAGACGGTCATTTCTCAAGATGAGGGATTAACAGTATTTATGGGTGGAGCGGATGTGAAATATTTTAAAACCAAGCGAGGTAGATTACGAATCAATTTGGTCAGTACAATTGAGGAGGACATGACGATGTTTTTCAAAATACCATCGGCCAGTAAAGATGGAAAAGTTTTAGAGTCTACCGTTAAGTTGCCGGGTGCTGCCAAGGGATCTGTTTCTACGCGTTTTGAGGATTTCGATTTAACGGATTATTTAATTGATTTTCGGGGAAAAAATCCGGATGTTAAGGACACGGTAAATACGTTTCACCAGATATTATTGGTAACTCTAGATAGTTCGGGAAGAAAAGTGGAAGTGGGATTAAACGATAGTATCCGAATTGAATATCGAATGGAGGGAATGTATCCCGATTATGCGATTGGATATTTGGGAAATTCTGTAGTTCAAACTGGGCCTCAGAAAGTGCCATTTTCATTATTCAAAGGAGTGAACTCTGATTTGAAGTTGAAGGATTTTAAAGTGAGTTTGATTTTGAAAAACAGCATTGGGGCAGATGGCAGACTTCGATTGAATCAATTGAAGGGGGAAAATGTGTTTTCTCAGAAAGTGGAACCACTGAGAGCAGATGTATTGGGACAGGATTTATTTGTTACATCTCCACCATTTAAACGGGATGCATATACCGTTACAGAGGTGGTATTGGATTCGAGCAATTCTAATATTCGTACGTTTATAGAAAATTTGCCTCAACTGTTACATTATGATTTGGATTTGGAAACCAGTCCAAACGGCAACGTGAATAATTGGCAGGATTTTGTTTTTGACAATAGTAAGGTAGATGTGATTTTGAAGGTGGAAGCACCGGCAGAGTTGTCTTTTTCTGAGCTTGTATTGCGGGATACCCAGTCGTTGGATTTAAGTAATTTAGGTGATTTAAGCAGGGTGAAATCAGCTTTAATGCGTGTGAAAGCGGATAATGGTTTTCCTTATGGTGCCCAATTGCAGCTTTGGTTGTTGGATGCCAATATGGTTAAATTGGATAACTTGGATATTTCTTCAGAAACAAACCGGATAGAACCTGGAATTGTATTACCCGATGGAACACCGGTAGAATCGGTGGAAAGTCAATTGGAGCTTGCTTTACCAAGACGAAAAATTTCGGTATTACAGCAGGCGAAGTTTATTGCTATCGAGGCGAAATTGATAAGCGATGGACAGATGAAGTCGTTGAATAGTGCCTACGGTTTGCAACTTGCCACCACGTTGGACTGCGAATACGAAGTAAGGGTTGGAGGGAAATAAGTAGTTTAATAAAAATTGTATTTGAAGAATGATCAATGAAGCTAGGATGAAATATCAGTTGGGTGTTCTGATAGGAATGGTTTTAATAGGATTTTTAAATGAAATCAAGGCAGATGGAATAGTAACCAAGAAGGGTTTGGTAGAAAATAAAGGATGTAGGATAGAGTCTTTTTGGAATTATTGTTCTGATAGCACAGATAATCCACAGTCTAGTATGGACACAATGCCGGTTACAACAATTACAAAAAATGAATTTGGCTATACGAGTTGGTATATTCCTTATTCATTGCGGTTAAGTCCTTCTGTTCAGGTATATACGGGAAGTAACGTACTGCCTCAAGCGTTGTTAAATAAAATCGTTTTTGGAGGCTACATGGACCCTGAAATTATAGGTAAGGCGGATGGTAGATTGAAGCCAAATAATCGTTTGGGGTTTGAACAGTATAATGAATTGGGTTTCTACTATAAGGCGAATGGATCCGAATATTATGGATCGGGGTATCGTACAAACAGGGAATCGTTAGGATCATCAGAAATTGTCACCCAAGAAAATCCTAATAAAATCACGACTTGGGCGGATCGTGGTTTGCTCATTTCCGGTGATAATAAACGTGTGAAAGCGGGTACAAACGTACTAAACAACCAGTCCGATGGAAGTCAAAAGAAAAAAATCTCGGTATGGATGGGGTTAAATTATTCGGTTTTGGCTGGTGCTCGATTTACGGATGATGCTTATCGTGCGTTGTTACGGGGTAATGGATATTATCTTGGAAAGACGTTGGATGTTGGAAATAATCGATTTAAACAGCTGGGTTATGCGGGTGCTGATTTTGTTTTTTTTAAAAACGGCGATAACGACAATTCCTTGGATCCATTGAAATCCAAGACGATTAGGATTCCAATTACTTGGATGGTTTCGGTTAGAAATTTAAGCAGTTTTCAGTTGTTGCAAACGGATGAGCTTGAGTTATTTACCTCGCCCGCTGCGGATTCATTGAGTTTGGATGGTAGATTTTATCAAGTTGGCTTGAAGGTCGGTAGTATTAATCCCGGTATAACTGTTGGTTTTAATCAATTTTTATTAATTGGTAAGAGTGGATCTTTGCGTACATCACTGGATTTTTCCTTGGAAGATTTTGGTTTTTATTACCTACAAAACGCCAATGTACTATCCAGAGGATATGCTTGGGATGCCAATGGTAAGGGTTTCAGCCCTAGCTCGGAATCCTCTACGCTGCCAGTGTACTTGAAACAGGCAAGCGTTACCACGGGAAACTTGCAATTGGGCAATTGGTTTACCCAACAGGTTGATACCGCAGAAGCGCGATTACGGGTTGTAGAACAAGTGCGATCGGGATGGATTATGTCGCCATTTAAAGTTTCTATTAAGACCAATATATTCACGTTAAGTTATCGCAACCTTCCTGGAATGATGCCCTTGTTTTCGGTATATCCTGGATTACGAACAAGACAGGTATATCGTTTTTTTGCAGAGGTATTTAATCTTAAAAAGGAATATTTGCGAAAAGAATTAGGAGCTAACAGCAAACTATTTATGGGTTTCTCCGTAGGCGGTTTTGATAAGGTTAACTGGCGATTGGGGTATGAAACCGACTACCTATGGTTGGGAAAAGCGGTACGATTCCGTGCTGATATTGTTGGGGTAGAGGCGCTTTTAGCACCCAAAACATATCATGGTTTTGGGTTTAACCTATCGGCATTGGCTTTGTTCTAATAATCTTGTCCGTGCAACACGGCTTTTAACCTATTTCATTTTGTTTACTAAGGCCATCAGACCGTCGAAGTCGGTATAGCCTAAGGAACGACCAATTACTTGACCTTTTTTAAAGAAAATTACGGTAGGGTAGCCTTCCAAGCGATATCGATCGGCAATATCCATTTGGGCTTCGGCATCAACTTTTAGTACCGTAACGATATCGGAATGTTTTTCTCTCACCTGTTCAATAAAGGGGGCCATTTTCTTACAAGGTCCACACCAGGTAGTGTAAAAATCAACCATTACTAGTTTATCACCGGCGATAACTTTATCGAATTCAGCGGTAGTGATAGGTTCTCCGGAGTGATTTGATTGTTGGCATTGGCTTTGAGTGGCCACGGTAAAAGCTGCGATAAGCAATACAAATCCAAGGGTTAAGAACTTTTTCATGAGGAATTTATTTAACACAAAGGTACTACGGGAAGTTTGTATATTTTTGAAGAATGCCTCAGGCTCACGAAAATACCGGAATATTGATATCTGTGGTTGTGCCCATTTTTAACGAAGAAATGAACGTTAGAAAATTGTACAATCGGATTGATGATACTTTGATTTCAATGGGAAAGAGCTATGAAATTATCTTTGTAAATGATGGTTCTAGGGATGCTTCAATGCCCATTATTATTTCGATGGCTGAAGAAAATCCTTCGGTGAAATACATTGATTTAAGTAGAAATTTTGGACATCAAATTGCTATAACGGCGGGTATCGAGCATGCAGTTGGTGAGTATATAGTAATCATGGACGGGGATGGACAGGATCCACCGGAGT
This sequence comes from uncultured Flavobacteriaceae bacterium, assembly GCA_964554385.1. Lineage (GTDB taxonomy): Bacteria > Bacteroidota > Bacteroidia > NS11-12g > UBA955 > JAGKXC01. Next base: position 54,318 of record CAZKOM010000004.1, read on the forward strand.
TAATCCCTTCACTTTTTTCTAAAGCATGTGAAGGATATGAGGTGGTTTATGCGAAACGCAAAACGAGGCAGGGTGAAACGTGGATGAAGAAGATAACGGCTAAGGTGTTTTATCGGTTGTTGTCTAAAATGACGAAAGTTAATATTCCGTTAGATACCGGTGATTTCAGAATGATACACCGCAAAATACAGCGGGTATTGAAACACATGCCAGAGCAGGACAAGTATTTACGAGGTCAGATAGCATGGATAGGTTTTAATTCTACGTTTGTAGAATATGATCGTGAGGAGAGAATGGGAGGCGAAACCAAATTTAGTTATTCGAAGATGTTGAAATTTGCGATGGATGGAGTGGTTAGCTTTAGCAGTTGGCCGTTGAAATTGGCTACTATTTTTGGATTTTCTGTTTCTTTGGTAGCTTTTGGAATGATTATTTATTCCATTTATCAGAAGTTTTTTGGATACACTATTCAAGGTTGGACTTCATTGCAGATTTCCATTTTGTCTCTTGGCGGGGTGCAACTGATTGGTATGGGCATGTTGGGGGAATACGTTAGCAGAATGAGTGAGAATGTAAAAAATAGGCCCACCTATGTTGTAAAGAATAGCAATATCGCCTCGATAGAAGATAAAGAATGAGTTGAGCATGCGTAAATTATTGCGATATTGGGCAGAAGACCGTTTGTTTTTTATCGGTTGGTTTTTTTTACAATGGATCTTGGGTTGGGGCGAGCGCTTAAAACTTGGCCCATTTGGTATGCATCAAGGGGCTCAAGCCGACAGGGCAGGTGTGGCTTGGAATTTTTACCACGAGACGTTGAATTTGTTTTTGCCCAGAGTGATGGAAAACCGCGCGGCAGAAGGAATTGCAGGCATGGAATTCCCCATTATTTCTTATGTGGTTGGACTTGCTTGGCGAGTTTTTGGTTTTCATGATTGGATGTACCGTTTGGTAGTTGGTTTGATTGTTACGGCTGGCTATTGGAGTATATGGCGATTGTTAAAGGAAATTGGCATTATTGGATTGGGTAGGGTGGCGATTGTTTTACTATTATTTCTTTCACCCATTATGGTGTTTTACACTTGGAATTTTCTTCCGGATCCTGCTGCGTTGGGTTTTGTTTTTATCGGTTTGTATCATTGGCATCGTTGGCGTATAAATGCAAATGGTGAAGTGAGATCAAGTCCTTTTTGGGTTTGGTTTTTCTTCTCATTAGCTGGATTAATCAAGGTAAGTATGCTAATTCCGTTTTTGTCTTTGATTACTTTGGAGTACATTAAATCGGATGTTCTAAGTGTTATTCGCGGATTTGGAGGTAAGCAAAAATTGAAGGTAAAAAACACGGAATTTGGTGAAACTATTGTGTTGGACGATGTCGAAAACCCAATGGGAAATGGGCAGCGATTTGGCTTTTTACCTATTTCAACTTGGCGATTAGCCATAGTTTATTTAGGAGTAATTGCAACAGTTGTTGTCTGGTATGTTTATTCTGCCTGGTTAACTAAATCTACATGGAACATCCATTTCATTCAATCCATTAATCCGGTTGGGTCTCTGAATGAGTTAGTTGATATTTTAAACTTTGTTGAAAGTGTATGGTTGGATAGTTTATTTTTTGGTAGTGCTTTGTTTTGGTTGTTGTTTTTATGGGTATTTTCATTGTTGAAAAAGCAGGGGAATTGGGAAATTTGGGATATTCTCAGTGTGATTAATTTTTTTGGTTTCTTGTGTTTCTTTTTACTGTTTTCAAGGCAGTTTCGATTCCATGATTATTATTTGTTAACGGGTTGGCCATTTGTGTTTTTAGCATTGGTCGTGATTTTTAGAACACAATTATGGCAACGAGCGGTATTTGTTGGTTTTACTGGAATAGTTTCAATATTTTTCTTCGTTTACTATCCTATCCGAGGGATTGGCCACTCTTCTAAAATGCTGAGTTATCGCACAGAGCGCGGTAATTATTATTGTCAGAATGTGATTAAAGACGAACAGGACTTGGCGGACATTGGCTCTTGGTTGAATCAGCGAGGAGATCCAAATTATACAGCGGAGGTTTTGGTTGTTGGCGATCCATCTCCTTCAACAGCTTTGTATTATTTGCACCGCAAAGGATTAAGACTGGCACCGGATTTCGATTCGGTTGCTTGCAGAGGCATTTGGAATAAACGGATAATGTTGGAATCAGGTATTTCTGTGGATAGTTTATGCTGGCAGTGGGAGTGGGATTATCGATATGGTAAGCGAAGAAAATTGGATTTTTTAGTAGTTGAAAAAGGTTATATTGATACTTTAGGTATATCATCTTATATTGTTGATATAAAAAACGATAAGAATTTGGTATATTCAAGTGGAAATTGGAACTTATACCAAATAAGTAAATAGTGTAGACCTCTCTACGGATTAATGCCTTAAACAAAACACAACACGGGTTGTTGGTTTTGTAAATGAAAAAGATTGTCGTTGTATTTCCTCATCAGCTATTTTATGCTTTTCGTTTTTGGGAGGCAATGGACGAGGTGGTTTTGATTGAGGAATACTTGTTTTTTAAGCAGTTTAATTTTCATAAGCAAAAGTTGATTTTTCATCGAAGCAGTATGCGTCAATTTGCTGATTTTCTTGTTTCTGAGGGTGTTAAAACTACATACATAGAATCCAATAATCCTTCTTCTGATATTCGTGTTTTTTTGCAAGGAATGAAGGGTTTGGAGCGGCAGTTGAATTTTATCGATCCTACCGATAATTGGTTAAGACGAAGAATCGAACATAGTGCGGCGACATGTTCTTTGGAAATAACGTGGATTGAAACACCTAATTTTATCTATACGCAGAAGGAAAATGCGGTTTATCAACTAGGACGTAAAACGTATTTTCAGACGGATTTTTATCAATACAATCGAAAGAATAGAGGATGGTTGATGACTGCTGATGGAAAACCAATTGGTGGTAAGTTTAGTTTTGATACGGAGAATCGAAAATCATTTAAAGGACAGGTTTCGGTGCCAAGTCCTACTTTTATTCCAGTAAATACCTATTTGGAAGAGGCAAGAGATTATGTGGATAGAAATTTTGGGAACAATTTGGGTTTGTTGTATTGGGATAAACATACATTTTATCCTACAAATAGAGAGGGTGCATTGGTTTGGCTAGATGAATTTTTCAAGAAACGTTTTAGGTTGTTTGGGGATTTTGAAGATGCCATCGTTACTGAATCGGGTAAAGAGTTTATGTTTCATTCGGTGTTATCCCCGTTAATTAATGTTGGGTTATTGAGTCCTCAGGAGGTAGTTGAAAGGGCCATTGAATATGCCACTTCTCATGAGTTGCCATTGAATTCACTAGAAGGTTTTGTTAGACAAATTACGGGTTGGCGGGAATTCATTCGTCACGTTTATGAGGATTTAGGTACCCGTCAAAGAACCAAGAATTATTGGGGATTTACCAGATCCATACCGGTATCTTTTTACACGGGTGAAACGGGCATTGAACCAGTGGATTTTGCCATAAAGAAAGCATTGAAATACGGGTATAATCACCACATTGAGCGATTGATGATTTTAGGCAATTTTATGTTGTTGTGTGAATTTAATCCTGATGATGTCTATCAATGGTTTATGGAGATGTATGTGGATGCATACGATTGGGTGATGGTTCCTAATGTTTATGGTATGATATGTTTTGCCGATGGGGGTTTGATGACTAGTAAACCGTATATATCCGGTTCCAATTATTTGGTGAAAATGGGAGGTTTTAAGAAAAGCACGGGAGCTGGGGGATGGCAAGCTATTTGGGATGCTTTATTTTGGCGATTTATGCATAAACAACGGGGATTCTTCTCGAGTAATCCGCGATTAGGGATGTTGTTACGCACATGGGACGGGATGTCGGAAGAGAAGCGAAATAACCATTTGCAGATTGCTGAAAACTATTTACAATCTTTAAATCAATAACGTCCCAAGTATATTGTATAGTAAAACTATTTATAATTATTTAATTCATGAAGATTCCATCTATATCTTTTCCCACCGACTTTAATTCTATTTGGCAACGAATTGAGGCTATCGATCCATATAAATATGCAAAAACGCGCAATTTCATATGGGGGGCGGTTTCGTATTTATCGCCATATATTTCTCGGGGGGTAATCTCCGTTGAAGATGTTAGAAAGGTGGTCTTGACTAAGGTGGATTCACCTTGGGAAATTGAGAAGTTTCTACAAGAATTAGCCTGGAGGGAATATTGGCAACGGATTTGGTTAGATAAAGGAGATGCGATTTTTTCGTCGTTGCGTAATAAGCAGGAGAGATTACGAAAAGATGTTACTGGATCGACAATACCATCGGCTGTTAATCGCTCAGAGACGGGCATTTCGGCATTGGACATCGGAATAGAACATTTGCAAAAATCTGGATACATGCACAATCATTTGCGTATGTATTTGGCGAGTTTATGGACCAATATTGGTGGGTATGCTTGGCAAGATGGTGCAAAATGGATGCATTATCACTTATTGGACGGTGATTTGGCTAGTAATTGGTTGAGTTGGCAATGGGTATGTGGGACGAATTCAAGTAAATTGTATTACTGTAACCAAGAAAATATTAATAAGTACTGTGGAACAAAAGATGAAGGGACGATATTGGATTTTACTTATGAGAAATTATCAATGAATCCATTCATTGTACCAGATGTAATGAACGATTGTGATCCACTGGTATTTCCTGAATCTCCTAATTTTCGGGGTGTGGATGTGATTACAAGGAGGGAGGAGTTAACGCATGTAGGGGAAGAGAAAATATTCCTGTATCATTGGTATCATTTGGATCCCCGATGGATGGCAGATGAAGTTGGCACACGTATTTTATTGATTGAGCCGAGTTATTTTAAAAAGTTTCCAGTAAGTGATGTAGTGTGGGATTTTGTATTGGCTTTAGCTCACGAAATTCCTGCGATCAAGGTTGTTTATTGTGAGTTTCAGGAATTGAAATCGTGGTGTCCAGATTCTACTTTTATTACTCGTGAGCATCCCATTGTTAGCCATTGGAATGCACAAAAGTGTGCTAGACCGTGGATGAGTGTACATGCAACGGCCACAGGATCTTTTTTCAATTTTTGGAAAAAAGCATCGAGAGAAATTATGGAGAAAGGGTAAACCAGCCGCTTCAAGTAAATGGGAAGCAGAATTTTTAATTTAGCAGTGGAAGCAAAAAGTAAATGTGTTTACTGTTGATTTAGGAAAAAGTGGAAGGAATCTCCACGAAGGCCATACCGTAATGTTTCTAGGGGTAACAACTCGTTAGGAGCAATATTTCCAAGGTTTACGTTAGTGCCGTACAATTGAATGAACCAAACTTGTTGTTCTTTTTTGGGTGCTTCCCAGATAACATTTTCTTGAGGGATTTTTCGGATAATTTCAGCAACCAAGCCGGATCTCACCTCGCCTGAACCTCGGAAAATACCTACGGTTCCTGATTCACGAGCTTCTGCGATTACTTTGCTAGCACCCGCGGCTAATTCGGTTTCCATTTGCTCTATCCATTCATAGGGCGGGATGATTTTTTCTGCATCCTTTGAGCCAACTTCGCTTAATACAGTAAAGTCTTTGGATAGGGTATTTATGTATTCGCATTTTTCATCGTGATTCATGTCCAATGAACCGTCGCTTACCTCTGCATGAGTTAATTTCAATTTGTCTAATAAATTTCTATAATCATCAAATTGATTTCTTACAATATAGGCCTCAAATAAAGTACCACCCAAGTATACCGGAATATTTGCGGAATGATATAAATTGATTTTCTCTTGAAGTTTTGGTGTGAAAAAACTAGTCCCAAAACCCAATTTTACTAAATCTACATAACTAGATCCTACTTCCAGGAAGTTTTGGGCTTCTGTTAAGCTAAGTCCTTTATCCATAACCATAGTGATACCATTGGTTCTGGGTTTCTGATTTCTATCGGGTAAGTTCTTTAAGTTGAATAAATCGCGGTTCATAATCCTAATCGAGGTGTAGTAAATTTAGAAATACAAGTTAAAATAGCTGTGGCTTTTTTGAGTTCGGGTGCAAAGGTAAACAATTGTACGTGATCGTTAGGGTTTAATTCTAGTGCACGCTCGAGGACAAGCAAAGCGGCATTTACTTGATTGTTGAGGTAGCATAATGCGGCAAATCGATATAATAACCCAGGATGCTGAGGATTGTTGGTTAGCGCCTGTTCGATTACTTCCAATGATTTTTCAGATTCCCCATTTTCATGTAAAGCGGTTATATAATCCAACCATAATTCTGGATTATTGGGGTGTTCTAGCGTTAATGTTTGGTAAAGGGGTTCCCATTTATCGGCTAAGTTAGCGCCAAAATATGCGGATGCGAGAACCATTCCATAATCTGGCTCAAATCGATCGATATCGTATGCTTTTTCAAGATAAGGAATGGCTGAAGTATAATTTTCCTCGTAGTGCCAAGTTAAACCCATCGAATACCATGCTTCCGCATCGTGAGGATGCTTTTTTAATATTTCCTTGTACAGCGTTCTACATGTTTTGTTATCACCGGTTTCGTAGTAACTCCAAGCTAATAAACCTTGAATTTCTTCTAGTGAGGACTTGTGGAATTTCTCTTCTAAGGCGGCATAGGTTTTTATTAAGTCTTCGTACTGACCTAATTCGTATTGGCATTCGAGGTAGGCGATCCAAGCATCAACGAAGTTTTCGTTAATAGTAACTGAATAATCCAATGCTTTTAGTCCTTTTTCGTGATTGTCTTGGGACATGAATGCGGTGCCAAGCACAAACCACGCTTCTGCTGAATATGGGTCTTGGTCGATTATTTTCTCAATCATAGGGATTAACGCAGCGATTAGGCCGTTTTCTTCGGCTTTTTCGATGTATTTTTCCATGATTGAACTTACTTCCGATCCGGCATCTAGGGCTTTTTCAAGAATGGGCATTGCCAGTTCAAATTGCTCGTGATAAAGGGCAATTTCTAAAAATTCCTCCAATAAAGCCTCTTCTTCGCCTAAGTTTTCTAATATTGATTCTAAGTTCTCAAAGGCTTTAGGTTTATTACCTTGCAAACTGTAGATTAAGGATTGCATAAACCCTAAGGCAGGGTCGAAGGGATTAAACTTAGATGCTTTATCGATATAGGATTTTGCGCGATTTAATTTTTGATCACGGATGAGCCATTCACACATGTGCAGTGTAAAAATTGGCATGTACGGGTAATGCACAATTGCCTGATCTAAAATGCCTCTAATTTGTTGGTCTACGCGTAATTGTCCGCTTTGAGTGGGGAATTGAGAGGCATAGTGCCTAAACAATTCTAGGTATTCTCTTGCGGTAAATGTTTCGCGGGATTTAGTTTCGAAGTCGTTGACCAATGCATCCAAATCGCCTTGGAAGATATCGTCTTCTTCTTCGTCATCCCAATCGGAGGAGAAAAAACTCATTGATTCAAAGTTAATTATTGAGTTGGGGCTTGTGTTAAAATTGGCTGGCGTGTCATCCCCAACTTTTTCACATACTTATAGGTATGGCGACGTAGATTGTTATAAATTGCGGAATTATTTGAAATATGTGGGCAGCTATAGGTTACGGATTTACAACAGGTTTTGTGATGAGTGTATCGTTGGGGGTGGTATTTTTTATGTTAATTCAAGCCGGACTTATTGGAGGAATTAAGAAGGGCTTGCCTATTGCGCTGGGAGTAATTTCTGGAGATTTGATTTTTGTAGCATTAGCAGTTAAGTTCAGTGGGTATTTGAAGGGCTTTTTAGAAACGTTTTATGATTATTGGTTTTTATTAGGTGGGGTAGTTTTTTGTGTATTGGGACTGGGTTATTTATTAAAAAAATACAGAGAGCAGCACGATGAGAGTGAAAGTAAAATTGCGCAGATGTCTGCGTGGCAATTATGGTTACGTGCGTTTTTGATCAATATTGCAAATCCGGCCAATTTAACTTGGTGGATAGGTTTGTTTAGTTTGCCACCGGCCATTTATTTTTCCGATTCCAATCAGTGGATATTTGGTATTTCCGCAGTTGCGTCTATTTTTTTAACGGAGGTTGCGATTTCTTGGGGGTCGGGTAAGGTGAAATCACTGTTAAACGAGCACTTTATGAAACGATTGAATACCGGTATGGGTTTGTTGTTTATGGGAATCGGGGTGTATATGATTATTTCGGTGTTGGTTTGATTAGGTACTGCTATGGAAATCAGCTGTGTTTTTCTTGACACAATTCCATGAGAACGGAATTCGTTGATTTGGGATGCAAGAAGGCTATGGATTTATTATCGGCTCCGTCTTTTGGTTGGCTATTGATGGGTTGAATTCCAAGATTTATTTTGTTGAATAATTCTTCTTCTATATTGTTGGTATCAAATGCAATATGATGAATTCCTTCGCCTTTTTTTTCGATAAATTTTGCTATCGGGGAATCGGAATTGGTGGCGGCTAAAAGCTCGATTTTAACATCACCAACCTTAAAGAAAGAGGTAATCACACCTTCTGATTCTACGGATTCTCGTTTGTACGAGGTTGTTCCTAGAATTTTTGCAAATAGAATTTCCGAGGCTTCAAGATCCTTTACAGCGATGCCAATGTGTTCAATTTTGTTTATAGCCATGCATGCAAAGCAAGTAAATTTTATGGAATTAATACAAAGTCAAACCAAATAAGCTGAATTACGTTAATTTTGTAGTTTAGAAAGACTCTAAATAGAATTTTATGGTAAAACTTCCAATATACTTAGACAGCAACGCGACAACTCCGATGGATCCTCGCGTATTTGAAGCGATGAAACCTTATTTTTTGGAATGCTATGGAAATGCTGCTTCCAAGAATCATGCTTTCGGATGGCAAGCTGAGGAGGCTGTTGACTATGCTAGGGAGCAAGTAGCTAGTTTAGTGGGTGCTTCTGAGAAGGAAATTATTTTTACCAGTGGTGCAACCGAGAGTAATAATTTGGCCATTAAAGGGGTTTACGAGATGTATGCTGCCAAGGGCAATCATATTATCACCGTTTCAACAGAGCACAAAGCAGTTTTAGATACTTGCAAACACTTAGAGAAACTAGGTGCAGAGGTTACTTATTTATCGGTTGGAGAAGATGGATTGATTTCGGCAGAACAAGTGGAAGCCGCTATCAAGCCTAACACCATTTTGGTCTCCGTAATGTATGCGAATAATGAGTTAGGTGTAATTCAGCCAATTCGTGCGATTGGGGAAGTATGCAAGAAAAACGGTGTTTTATTCCATAGCGATGCTACGCAGGCGGTTGGTAAAATCCCTGTGGATGTATTAGCGGATCATTTGGATTTAATGAGCTATACAGCACATAAAATGTATGGCCCAAAAGGTGTTGGTGCACTATATGTTCGTCGCAAAAATCCTAGAGTAAAAGTAACAGCTCAGATGGATGGTGGAGGCCACGAGCGAGGTATGCGTAGTGGTACATTAAACGTTACGGGAATCGTTGGTTTTGGAAAGGCCTGTGAAATTGCAAAAGCGGAAATGGAGGCAGATGCAAAACGATTAGGAGCGATGCGCGATCGATTGGAAAACGAATTATTAACATTAGAAGAGAGTTATGTAAACGGAAATAGGGAGCATCGCCTGCCACATACTTGCAACATTAGTTTCAAATACGTTGAAGGTGAAGGATTGATGATGGGTGTTAAAGATATTGCCGTTTCTAGTGGATCTGCCTGTACATCTGCTTCTTTAGAACCTAGTTATGTATTGAAGAGTTTAGGTTTGGATGACGAATTGCCCCATAGTAGTTTACGTTTTGGATTAAATAAATTTACCACGGATGAGGAAATCGATTACACGATTGATTTGGTAAAAACTGCTGTTAATAAATTGCGCGATATGAGTCCATTATGGGAGATGTTTAAAGAAGGCATAGACCTAAAATCTATTGAATGGACAGAGCATTAATCAATATTGTTTAGAAATAATCTAAATTGTAAATTTGTATTAAATAATAAAAATTATAAATCATGGCATATTCAGAAAAGGTAATTGATCACTATTCCAATCCAAGGAACATCGGTACTTTGGATAAATCTAAAAATACGGTTGGAACAGGATTAGTGGGTGCACCAGAGTGCGGAGACGTTATGCGTTTGCAGATAGAGGTAAACGAAGAAACTGGAATTATCCAAGATGCTAAATTTAAAACATTTGGTTGTGGATCGGCGATCGCGTCTTCCTCTTTAGCAACCGAATGGTTAAAAGGTAAGACGGTAGACGAGGCGTTAGCTATTGACAATATGGATATCGTTGAAGAGTTGGCATTACCACCGGTAAAAATACATTGTTCTGTATTAGCAGAAGATGCTATTCGCGCAGCGATTAACGATTATCGTACAAAGAATGGTTTGGAGCCAATCGAGTCTGAAAAAACACATCACTAATAATTCTTACCCACCATGTTAGCTCAAGGCGATGAAATAACCATTACAGAAAAAGCTTTAGATAAGGCGTATGACTTAATGCGCGAGGCAAACATTTCTGCTCCTGAATATTTCTTGCGTGTTGGCGTAAAGGGTGGTGGATGTTCAGGATTAACTTACGAATTGGATTTTGATAATGAAGAGAAGCCGGGCGATATGAAATTTGGAAACGAGCAGTTGCATATTGTATGCGACATGAAGAGTTTCTTGTATTTGTGTGGCACGGAATTGGATTTCTCTGATGGTTTAAACGGAAAAGGATTTAATTTTATCAATCCTAATGCCTCTAGAACCTGTGGTTGTGGAGAGAGTTTTGCCATTTAAATTGTACACTTTTTACTAT